>JAZROM010000072.1:0-8862 GCA_045648745.1 Acutalibacteraceae bacterium
CCCTGTACTGTCTTGTATGCTGCTGTACCTGCAAGTTCGAACTTCTCTTCCACTACAGGAATTTCGGGTTCTTCAGGTTCTGCCGGCTTGAGTTCAAGCATATTCTTGTAATCTACAAGCTGTTCGTACATAAGCTCAACATATACCTGCTGATCAATGTAGATGTACTGCTTCTTAGCTGCTGCTACATCGTTGAAGTAGTACGGATATACATAGAGGTAATAAACATCGTCGTAGTTTGTGTAATCATCAGGATTAAGAGCTGCGATCTCGTTGTAGAGAGCGTCAACTGATGACCAGTCAGCCTTGAGATATTCAATAGCTGCGATAGCGTCTGTGATAGCCTGAGCATAAGCATCGACTGTTGCCTGATCCTTAGCGTAAAGACCGTACTCAACTGCGTTGATAGCTTCTGTAACCTTTGCATAAGATTCAGGAGTTACGATAGCTGTATTGATCTTGTCAGCCTCTGTCTTAGCTGCTTCTACCTTATCGTAGTTAGCATATTCCGGAGTAAGGAGAGCTGTCTTAGCAATGATTTCGTCTGCCATTGCCTGAACTGCATCCTTCTCTGTGATGTTCTTTGTGTAATCAACTGCGTTGATTGCATCGTTAACAGCCTTAACTGAATCTGCTGTCCAGATGCCTTCTGCAAGCTTAGCATTTGCTGCTGTGATAGCGTTCTGAACTGCTGTGTAGTCAGCAGGCTTATAAGCAAGAGCCTTGATAGCTGCAACAACTTCTGCTACAAGAGCATCGATTGTTGCCTGCTCGTCAACCTTAAGGTCACGGTCAACTGCATTAGCGTTGATTACTGCAACAAGAAGAGCTGATGCTGAATCAACTGTGTAGAGTGTCTCAAGATCTTCGTCTGAAGGAACTGTAAGAAGAATTGCATCGAGTGCATCGTAGTTAGCACCGTTAACAAGAAGAGCTGTCTTTGCATTTACAAGAGCTGTTGTAAGTGCGTTGACTGCATCCTGCTCATCAATTGTCTTATCTTCGATAACTTTACCGCTTGCGTCAACGGGAACAGCTTCGATAGCTTCGATAAGATCAGCGATTGTTGCATCTGTGTAGTAGCCTACACCGTTAGCTGCAAGGAATTCGTTATGCTTTGCAAGTTCAGCTTTAGCTGCTGCAAGAGCTGACTTAAGGTCTGCATAATCTGCACCCTTGAGCTGGAGAGCGTCAATAGCATCGTTAATTCTCTTTGCCATTGCATTAACCTGAGCCTGCTCAGTAATGTTCTTGCCGTATTCAACTGCGTTGATTGCGTTTACAACATTAGCAACGCTTGCATTTGTATACTTTGATGTGTCTGTGTATGTTGCCCATCTGTCCTTAGCAGCTTCAACTGCATCGTAGTCAGCACCCTTGTACTGAAGGTTCTTGATAGCTGCATTAAGAGCTGTTGCATAACCATCAACGGTCTCCTGATCCTCAGCCATAAGGTTCCAGTCGATTGTGTCATAAACTTCCCACAATGCGTTGTAAGAATCGTCTGTGTAGAGAGAACCGTCAATGCTTTCCATCTCTGTAACTGCATCGTTAACCGCTGAGTAGTCAGCTGTTGCGGGTTCAAGGTCATCGAGTGCTTTGTTGATTGCTGCAGCATAACCGTTAACTGTTACCTGCTCATCAATCTTCTTGCCTGTCTGGACTGCATCAAGTGCATCCTCAACTGCTGCCCATGATTCCGGTGTATACCATTCGGGGTTGTATTCGTCTGCTCTTTCGATAGCTGCATCAACATCTGTATAAACTGCGTTTGCAAGTGTAAGAGCGTTGATTTTGCCTTCGAGTATCTCTGTAGCATCATCAACGTCGATCTGATACTGCCATGTGAGATCACGGTCGAAGTTAAGAGCTGACTGGAGAGCACGCCATTTTGAGACGTCGTAAATATTTGTAAGACCAAGTTCTGCAAGGTCGATACCTGCTGCTGCAAGTTCTGCCTCGATTCTTGCCTTTTCGGGAAGAATTTCGTTTTCATAACGAGCTACCTGCTCAAGGAAAGCTGTGTAGTCAGCAAGTGCATCTTCAAGAGCGTCGATAGCGTCAGAGATAGCCTTTGCAAGTGAGTCAACATAAGGCTGATCTTCAACCGTGTAATTTGCTGCATTTTCCATCTCAGTCATAGCATTGTTAGCTGCGTTACGAAGAACAAGCCATGATTCAGGAGTATAGAATTCCGGGAGAAGATTCTCGTAAGCCTTCAAAGCTGTTTCGACGAGTGTCCAGTCTGCACCTGCGTACTCGAGCTTAGCGATTGCATCGTTGATATCCATAGCGAGCTTATCAACTGCTGACTGATAGAATACGCTGTAGCCCTGTGCGTCGTCTGCTGCATCAAGAGTATTAACAAGGTTTGCCCATGAAGACTCTGTGTAATCAAGCGGGTCTTTTGATGCTGCATCTGCAACTGCGATGTCAACAACATCATAGTTTGCCTCTGCAACTACAAGACCGTCAACTGCTGTTTCGAGTGTGCTGAGAGCAGCGTTGATTTCGTTCTGGTTTGTGTTGGGTTTGTTCAGAATGCCCTGTGCATTCTGAAGAGCTGTCTTATATTCAGCCCAACCTTCTGAATAGAAGCTTTCCTGCGGATAGATACCGATCTCAGAAGTTTCTGCGAACTTTGTTGTCGGGTCATGGTCAACAAGGAGTTCCTGAACATAACCACGAAGCTCTGACTTGTCATAAGACTCGATACGGATACCCATTGTGATATCTGCGTTAGAAACACGGTCCTGAGCCTTTTCGTACTTACTACCGCCTGAGTAAACGAGTGTGTACTCTGTTACATAGTTACCTGTTGCTTCATCAAGTGTTGATGAGTTACGATATGTAGAACCGTTAAGAGGAACATTTGTATAAGCAAAGTTACCGATCTGAACGTCGTTTACAAGGTCCTGAGAAAGACCGATCTCAAGACGAGATGAGTTACTGTCGATAGCATCTGAATGAGCATAAACACTACCCTCAAGGAGCTTCATTCGACTGTAACGAGCGTAGTATGTATAACCGTCTTTTCTGGCACCCTGACGCTCAAACTGTGTAATACGAAGGTTAACCTGAGAAAGAGATTCACCCATACCGCGGTCGATATATGTTGTAGAAGTAGGTCTCCAGTGGTCAGCGTTAGCGTTGATCATTCTTGAACCGTCGCCGCTGTCATCAGAAACTTCGTAAATCATAGTACCGTAGCCCATAGCCTGGTTTGTTGTACCAAGGTCTACCCAGAAGTTATTGATGAAGTCGTAGTAGCCGTGTGCCGACTCTGCATCGTCTTCGTCATTGTAAGCTGCGAATCCGCCGTATGAGTTAGCACCGAGAATACGAACGATGTAAGAACATCTAACGCTCTCGTGGCCGATTGAACCTGAACGTGAACGGAAAGCTGAGAATGCACCTGGCTGTGCAATGTTCTCAACATAGCTTGTTGTGAAAGCCTTGAAGTAGTTTGTTACTGTCTTACCTGTGACTGAATCAACATAAGAGTTTGAGTAATCAACAACAAACTTGAGTGCGCCAACAGTAACACCTGTACCGCCTGTAACAGTCCATGTGTATGTGTTACCACTCTGTGAAACAGCTGAGAAAGTAACATTAGCGTTATTTTCACAAGAAATTGTGGGAGTTGCAGCGAGCGCAATATCTGATGTGAAGACAACTGTAGCACTTACAGGAGTCTCGTCACAGTAATACTGTGCTGTGTAACTACCGTTAATCTTCGGCAAACCTGAGGGAGTTGCCGGAACGATTGTGTTACCGTTTGTGAATACGTTTCCGCTTGCGTCTGCTGCAACACGGATAACCTTAGTTGACTCAAGAGTAACAGTAGGAACAACGAGTTTACCGTCTTCTGTGTCAACAGCGGCTGTGTTGAAGTAAACGTCTTCTGCGGATGCACCGATTGTGCCCATAGGAATGATTGAAAGAATCATAGCAACAGACAAAATGGCGCAAAGGATACGTTTGCATTTAGCCATGTTTTTTTCCTCCTAGAAAAAGAATCATCAAAATGTGCACTACGACACATATATAGACACCTAAATTATAGTAAAATCCGTGGTAAAAGTCAACTAGATAAAGTGTAAAAAAGGTATAAATTAATGTGAAAACTGCAAAAAAATATTATTTCATTTTAAACACTTTTTGACATTTCGGCAATATTCACAAATTAACACTCAGTTAGACAGCAATATAAACAAAGCAAGGTCATTAAACATTTATTATTGTTTTTTTACTGTATTCAAAAGATAACGCACACTACATAATGTATATAAAAATGAATCAACCCACGGCTTTTTGCCGTAGGTTGACTGAACGTTTTTATTAATAAAGTCTGATTCCGCCGAAGGGTCTGATTGAAAGCACATGGCAAGAGCCGTTGCCGTAAACAGATTCGATTGTTGAGCGGAAGTCGTTAAGCATCTCGTTGGGAACGAATGCCTGGATTGTACCTGCGAAGCCACCGCCGTGAACACGCCATGCACCCTTACCGCTGAGCATCATCTCGCAGAGCGCAAGAGCAACGGAAAGTCCCTGCTCCTGAGGTGCTTTTGTTGTATAGACATTCTGATTATACATATAAGATGAACGGCCGCTTTCGATAACGATATTCTTGAATGTATCGAAGTCGTTGTTTGTAAGAGCTTCAACTTCTGCAACCGCACGCTTGTTTTCACCGTAGAAATGCATTGCGCGAAGCACTGCTCTGTCACCGCACTCTTCCCTCACCTGCTTGATGTGTTCCATAAAGTCCTCCTCATCAACATCACGGAGAACATCCTTACCGAACACCCCTGCTGCACTTTCCATTTCACCGCGTACTGCAGCGTAATCGTCAGTAAGGTCAGCGTGGCTTCCGCCTGTGTCTACGATGCAGAGTGCGTGGCCACAGGATGCAAAGTCAAATTCAACTTTATTTATGATAGGCTCTGAAGGATCTTTGAAGTCAATTGTGATGAAGCTGCCGACTGAGCTTGCCATCTGATCCATAAGTCCGCAGGGCTTGCCGAAGTAAACATTCTCCGCATACTGCGCAATCTTTGCAACATCAACCGGAGAAACCTTACCGTCATTGTAAAGGTGGTTAAGAATAGTACCTATAAGCACTTCATAAGCAGCAGAGGATGAAAGACCCGAACCTGCGAGAACACAGCTTGCGCTTGCAGCGTTGAAGCCGCCGATGTTGTAGCCATACTTCTTGAAACCTGCACACATACCACGGATAAGACCTGAAGATTTGCCGAACTCGTTTTCGTGCGGCTCAAGGTCAGAGATATCAATTTCAATCATACCGTGGCCGAGTGACTTTTCACAAGCAACCATATCATCACGCTTTGCAGCAGCTGCAACCGTGTCAAGGTTTACACTTGCTGCAAGAACCTTGCCGTGGTTGTGGTCAGTGTGGTTACCTCCGACCTCTGTTCTGCCGGGTGCACTGAAAAGTGCAAGATTGTCGTTATCACCGAAAAGTTCAACATAAGCGTCAATAATCTCTTCGTCACGTGATTTCTGTGCCGCAACTGCCTCGTCAGAAAGATAAACTTCCTTAAGTCGTGCATCAAAATCACCTGCGTTGAGTTTTGATTTGAGTTCAACTGAATTAGCCATTAGATTTTTTCCTCCTGTTGCTTTGTACTTGCAAAAATTTATTTGTAGCAATTGCTGAAATGCTTACGAGTGTAAACAAAAGAATAAACGGAACAAGGAACGGTGCTGAAAGCGGGTCAAACACGTTGCGACCGATAAAGGTGTATGAAACCAGAAGCGGTGCAAATCCGAGAAGTGAAAGTCCGATATAGTCTCTGAACCTGAAGCCCATAGCACCGTAAAGCTTGCTGACAAGATTTATCGGAATGCCCGGAATAAAGCGGAAAAGTGACAGAAGCCACGGATTGCCTTTGCCGTCGTTATTCTCAACGAGATACTTAACCGTTCTGTTGCGCTGGAGTATATTTTGTATGCCGTACGCACCGACGCGTGTACCCCAATAGTAACGGATTGAATAAAGGATCACCAATCCGATTATATTGATAGGGATCGAAAAATATGCAGGAAAAACCGTACTGGTTATCGCACACAAAAGTGACAACGGATAGAGGTAAAGCGGGAACATTGCTTTGAAAGCATACAGAAAAATAATGACAAGAAAAATACTTGCTTTATCATCCATATTCTCTACCGCAAGTTCTGCGCGAAAAAGATAATCCTGATAAGTCTGATACCACATTTTTATCTGTTCATTCTGAGAAAGCACGAGCAGAACCACAAGCACGATTGCCATTACAATGCTGCCCAGTGCAACAAAATTCAGAAGTGATCTGATATGTTGTTCTTTTGTCTTTTTGATTCCGCACGCCTCCTTTATAAACATTATCCATAATATTATACCTTCTTTTCCCTTACAGGTCAATATGTTTATTGAGTATTTCAGCATCGCTTTTTGTCGCAATTTGACTAATTTGTTTTATTGACTATGTAAAAGTTTTATGTTATCATTTATATGGAATATTTTGTGAAATGAGGTATTGCAATGGATTACAAAGCAAAGTATCAGGAATGGCTCGGTTTTGATGAAGAAACAAAGGCAGAACTTGAAGCTATCACAGACGAAAAAGAAATTGAAGACAGATTTTATAAAGACCTTGAATTCGGTACAGGCGGTCTGCGCGGTGTTATGGGTGCAGGCGCTAACCGTATGAACAAGTACACAGTAAGTAAAGCAACAAAGGGTCTTGCAGACTATCTTCTTAACGAGTATAAAGAAAACATCAGCGTTGCTATCGCTTACGACTCACGTAACAACTCAGCTGAATTCGCAGCTTATGCAGCAGAAGTTCTCTGTGCTAACGGTATCAAGGTTTTCCTCTACAACACTCTTATGCCGACTCCCGTGCTTTCTTTCACAGTGAAGCATCTCGGTTGCACTGCAGGTATTGTGCTTACCGCAAGCCACAACCCCAAGGAGTATAACGGCTACAAGATTTATGACGAGAACGGCTGTCAGCTTGTTCCCGAATTTGCAAACAAGGTTATTGATTATGTAAATGCAGTTACAGATATCAAGAACGTTGCTCATATGTCTCTTGCAGAAGCAGAAGAAAAGGGTCTTTTCGTTTCAATCGGCGAGGAAGTTCTTGACGCATTCCTTGAAGCAGTCAAGAAGCAGTCACTTTACGAAGAGAAGTCTGACATCAAAATTGTTTACACTGCACTTCACGGTACAGGTAATGTTCCCGTACGCAAGGCTATCGAAGGTATGAACGTTTCTATCGTAAAGGAGCAGGAGCTTCCCGACGGTAACTTCTCAACAGTACGCTCCCCTAACCCGGAAGAAAAGGACGCACTTACACTTGCTCTCAAGCAGGCTGAGGCTGAAGGTGCTGATCTTGTGTTCGGCACCGACCCCGACTGCGACCGTATCGGTGCAGGCGTGAAGCACGACGGTAAGTATGTACTCGTAACAGGTAACCAGATGGGTGCATTGCTTGTTAACTTCGTACTCACAATGCGTAAGGCTGAGCTTAATGAAAAGTCAACACTTGTTAAGACAATCGTTACAAGTGAGCTTGGTGCAAACATCGCAAGAAAGTTCGGACTCAACATTGTTGAAACACTTACAGGCTTCAAATACATCGGTGAAAAAATCAACCAGTACGAAGCAAGCGGTGACAGAGAATTTGTTATCGGCTACGAGGAAAGCTACGGTTACCTTACAGGCACACACGCAAGAGATAAGGATGCTGTTGTTTCCGCACTTCTTGTTTGCCAGATGGCTGCATACTATTACAACAAGGGTATGACACTCATCGATGCACTCAATGAGATTTACAACGAGTACGGATTCTATCTTGATGCGCTTGACACATTCACACTCAAGGGTATCGACGGTGCACAGAAGATTCAGAGCCTTATGACAGAATTCAGAGAGAACGGCAGCAAGTTCTTCGACGGCATCAAGGAAGTTTTCGACTTCTCAAAGGGCATTGCAGACCTCCCGAAGGAGAATGTTCTCAAGTATGTATTTGAAGACGGCTCATGGATGGCAATCAGACCTTCAGGCACAGAGCCGAAGCTCAAGGTTTACTATTCAATTCAGGATGCTGACAGAGACAATGCTTACGCTCGTCTTGAAGCAATCAAGGCTAAGATGAACTCCATCATTGAAGGATAATTTTTTAAGTTAATTGTTGACAAAACCGCGACCGTTATGTATAATATAACGGTCGCAAAGATAAGCTGGTGTGGCGAAATCGGCAGACGCAAGGGACTTAAAATCCCTCGGTGGCAACACCGTACCGGTTCAAGTCCGGTCACCAGCACCATATTGAGTATTCATAAGGGATTTGACCTGTGAATACTCAATTTTTTTGTTTAAAATAGAGTTTTGTATATGATTTTATATTTTATGTATCGTCGCATTCCTTTCGGAGTGCGACTTTTGTTTTAGGTTTGTCCCTAACAAGTGGAATTTGTATACACAAATTCAATGCTTGCTAAGACTTAATCCCATGCTTTTTTATTGCTTTTTCGGTTGGTTTGCTAAAGCATTTTTTCACTTCCTTTGCTTTAATTTTTTTTAAAAAGCACCTGATACAGCTAAAGCAACAAGTGTATATAGTTTGAAATACATAGTGTTAGTATGATATAATGATTCTAACAAAAACATTATCTCACAAGTTGCAAATCGGTAGAAAAAGAATCTTTGTGACCGATGAGATGCAAAAAACGACCGAACAGATAGAAATTAACAATTCTTCCTTTTAATTTGTTATTATTGTACTGTAAGCTAAAAGGAGGACAACACAAATGCCAAAAATAAAGACAATAGAACTTGTCAAGCGGTAT
>JAZROM010000073.1:0-3389 GCA_045648745.1 Acutalibacteraceae bacterium
AAGCTAACGACATCGTAAGCATCAACGTCGGTGTTACTCATACTCACTCAGGTATCGACCTTCAGGGTGTATGGGACAACACAGTAGGTAATGTTCTCAGCAACATCACACTCGGAGCACTCGGTCTTACAGAGCTTAAGAGCGGTGTTGATCGTAAGTTCCTCAACACAATCGTTGAGCAGACTGCAAAGTCAATCAAGGATGCTTATGCTGATATGAAGGCAGGTACACTTGAACTTGCTAAGATGGATATCGGTGACGAGTACCTTCGCGACAGAACAGCTCCGTACAACTACGACGGCAATATGTACCGTCTTGAGTTCACACCTGATCAGAAGGGTGCAACTCCCACAATCATCACAACATTCGGCGTTCATCCCGAAAACTCAGGTTTCGGCCACACAGTAATTTCTGCTGACTTCATCCCCTACACAGAGATGGTACTTAATGATGCAGGTTACAACTTCATCTTCATCCAGGGTGCAGTTGGTACAATCACTTATGACCGTCATTATTCAAACGACGGACTTGACCTTTCAAGATATGAAGAAGCTGTACGCTACGGTTACGAAATCGGCTATATGCTTCTTGGTATGACAAAGACTGAAGAAGAGTGTAAGGCAATCAACTTCGCATACGGCGATTACCTCGGCGTAGCAGAGTATGAGGGTCAGGAAAATTACACAGTATGGTACGAAGGCTGGACTCCTGTTGAAGAAGAAGAGGTTAAACCGCTTCTCAACATCAAGAACAAGCAGTACATTATCGAGGTTTCAAACGTTCTTCTTGACATCATCGGTAAGGTTGGTATCACAGACTACTTCTTCCTTTACGACAACACAACAGGCAAGTACTACGAAGTAACAGAGTGCGCTTACATGGAAATCGGCGACTCACTCAAGGTTCTTGTTTCACCCGGTGAACACTACGGTGAAATCCTCAACGGTGGCGCAGGTCTTGAAGGCTTCGAGTATGATTCATACCGCGAGATGTTCGGTGAAGATGTTATCATCTTTGACCTTATGAACGACGCTATCGGCTACATCGAGCCCGATCCTGAGTTCGTAATGGCAGGTATGAAATATTCAGAAAAGAACGATGAGTTCGACACAGACACATGGTGCCTTATCTCCTTCGGCGAGCATACAGCATCAAAGGTTGCAGGTGAGTTCGTATCACTTGTTGACAGTGTAAGATAAGATTATAAAAAGTTTCGGCTTGCAGATTGATTTCTGCAAGCCGTTATTTTTTACGCTGTTCAATTATATTTTTCTTTCAGATACTTCATTGCCATAACATAACCGTCGAAGCCGTAGCCTGCGATTGTTTTTTCTGCGTACAGGCTCGTGTAGGAAAACTTACGGAATTCCTCGCGGTTGTTTATGTCTGAAATATGCACCTCGCAGGTCGGAAGCCCGACTGCCTTGAGTGCATCAAGAATTGCAACGCTTGTGTGCGTATAAGCAGCAGGGTTGATAACAATGCCGTCAGCCGTGCCGAGTGCTTCCTGAATTTTATCCACGATCGCACCCTCGTGGTTTGACTGAAAAATTTCGACCGATACCCCGATTTTTTCTGCTTCTTTTTCGATGAGACAGCAAAGGTCTTTATACGTGCTTTTGCCGTAGATGTCAGGCTCTCTGATACCGAGCATATTAAGATTCGGTCCGTTGATTATTAAAATATGCATTCAATCACCCTTTCTGCCGTAGTGTCTGCATCGTCACTGACTTCAATGACGAAGTCAGCAAACGATTCGTAAATATTTTTTCTCTCGTTGTAAATCTTCTGCAAAGCACTGTCATCTTTTAAGAGAGGTCTGCCGTCGGTTGCGAGAAGAGAAATATCCCTTTTAAGATATATCACCGTGCCGTTTTGTTTCAAAGCGTCACGGTTTTCTTTTTTGATAACTGCACCGCCGCCCGTGGCGATAACTGATGAAAGAAGTTTGCCTGTGTTTTTGCAGACTTCTGTCTCAGCTGCACGGAAAAACTCTTCACCGTTATCCGAGAAAATTTCAGGAATTTTCCGTCCGTCAGCTTTGACAATTTCACTGTCCGTGTCGATGAAATCTCTGCTGAGCTTTTCTGCAAGAAGCTTGCCTACAGTTGACTTTCCGCAACCGGGCATTCCGACCAGAACAATGTTCTTCTGGTTTCTGAGCATTGTATTGTAAACTTCTTCAATTTTTCCCTCAGCAAAAGTTTCGTTAATAAACTGTTCTGCCGAACGCAGACCCTGAGCAACAAGCATTGTCAGTCCGTTCGCGTGGGGGATACCCAACGCTTCGGCATCGAGAAGAAGCTTTGTCTTGCACGGGTTGTAAATCAGATCAAGCACACATTCGACTTTTGTGAATTTTTCAAGGTCAAGAAGCGTGTCTCCGTTATCGGGGTACATTCCGACGGGTGTTGTGTTGACGATGATATCTGCATCGTAATGCTTTGAAATGTTGGAATAATTGTTCTCACCGTTTCGGCTGACAATAACGATTTCATTTGCACCGCAGTCCTTTGCCACGGTTACAACCGTACGGCTTGCACCGCCACTGCCGAGAATAAGCACCTTTTTGCCCTTGTAGTCGGCACAGCAGGACTTCGACATATAATCAAAGCCGAAATAATCGGTGTTGTCACCGTAAAGTCTGCCGTCGGCAAGACGGACAACTGTGTTCACACTGCCTGTTTTTTTTGCGGTTTCCGAAAGTTCATCACAACGATTGTATGCGTCGATTTTATATGGAATTGTAACGTTGAAGGCTTTTACACGTTTGTCCGAGAAAAAAGCATTAAGCTCATCAGGCTCACGGCAGAAAAGTCGGTATTCATACTCACCGAAAAGAGCGTGAATCTGCGGAGAAAGACTGTGTGAAAGCGTACGACCAAGCAAACCGAACATTGTTAATCCTCCGTGTAACTGCCGAGATACGTAAATGTTTCACAAGTGTTTTCGAGGTCTGTGATAAGCTCCCTGAATTCGGGGGAATATACAGATTCGTCAATATCAAAATAAAACATAAACTCAAAATTACTGCCCGTAATCGGACGGCTTTCAAGCTTTGTCAGGTTAAGCCCCAAGGCGGCAAAACGTGCGATAACGTTATAAAGTGAACCGGGCTTATGTTCAACGGTCAGCATAAGACTTGTTTTATTTGCGCCCGGATAAATTTCGGGATTTTTGGAAATGCAGATGAATCTTGTGTAATTGTTCTGGGTGTTCTGGATATCACCTGAAAGAATTTTAAGACCGTAAAGCTCGGCACATTCTTTTGCACCGATTGCCGCGATATCCGTTCTGCCCGATTCGGCAACAATTTTTGCCGCTGCGGCAGTGTTTTTACAAACGTGAACCTTCACTCCGAGCTGACTGATGAAAGCGGAGCACTGGTT
>JAZROM010000074.1:0-2553 GCA_045648745.1 Acutalibacteraceae bacterium
TCCCGGTTATGCTATTACATCAGTCAAAATTGACAATGTTCTTCACGAATTCTCAACGATCCCGAACGTAAAAGAGGATGTTACCGAGATAGTTCTTAACCTTAAGGGCGTTATTCTCAAAATACACGGAGACGGTCCCAAGATTATGTATATCGAGGCAGATGGCTCCGGTGAAATCACAGCGGGTGACATCAAAGCTGATTCAGAGGTTGAAATTCTTAACCCTGATCATCACATTGCAACTCTTGATGCTGATGCTCATGTTGTAATGGAGCTTACTGCAGATAAGGGCAGAGGTTATGTTTCTTCTGACAGAAACAAACAGATTCTTGACCCGGTTATCGGCGTAATCGCTATTGATTCAATTTACACACCCGTGTTAAAAGTTAACTACACAGTTGATAACACCCGTGTAGGTCAGATTACCGACTACGACAAGCTCACTATTGATGTAACAACAGATGGTACAATTTCTGCAAAGGACGCTGTATCATTTGCTGCTAAAATCCTTACTGAGCACCTTAATCTCTTCGTTGAGCTTTCTGATGAAGTTTCTAACACAGAGATTATGGTTGACAAAGAAAGCACAGACAATGGCAAGGTGCTCGAAACAACAATTGAAGAGCTTGACCTTTCTGTTCGTTCTTTCAACTGTCTCAAGAGAGCCGGTATCAACACTGTTGAAAATTTGATAAACAAAAGTGAAGAGGATATGATGAAGGTAAGAAACCTTGGCAGAAAGTCTCTTGAAGAGGTTGTTGCTAAATTGGCTTCTCTCGGTCTCTCTCTTCGCGATGAAGACGAATAAGTTAGGAGTGATTTAGATGCCCGGAACCAGAAAACTCGGCAGAGCGAGCGATCACCGCGATGCTATGCTTCGCAATATGGTTACATCCTTACTTGAAAATGGTAAGATGACAACAACAGTCACAAGAGCGAAGGAAGTTCGCGCAATGGCTGAAAAGATGATCACCCTCGCAAAAGTCGACAGTCTCCACAACAAGAGACAGGCTTTGGCATACATTACTAAGGAAGATGTCGTTAAGAAACTCTTTGACGAGACCGCTCCCAAGTATAAAGATGTAAACGGTGGTTACTGCCGTATAATCAAGACTGAAGCTCGCCGCGGTGACGCAGCAGAGATGTGCATTCTTGAATTAGTTTAATAATTAAGTAAAAGTGCCTGACCCAAAAGGTTAGGCACTTTTTGTTTTTTTATTAGGAATGTGATATTAGGAATTTGGAGTTTCTGAACGCTGCGTGTTGATTGTAGGTTAAGTTGAAAGCTGAAAACGTAAAACTTAAAACGATAACACCGTACAGTACATATTGTGGCAGTTGGTGGTACAAGCAACACCACATACCTTGATGAAACAGCAAAAAAAGGAGTAACCTACACATACACAGTACGAGCCGTTTGCGGTAACGTTACAAGTTACTTTAATGCAGGTATCAGTTGTAAGGATAAATATTAAAGTAAAAAATGTCGTTAGGGAGAAAAACTCTCTAACGACATTTTTATTGTATTAAATATTATTCTTTACCAAGTATCATTTTAGCGACCTTATAAACATCACCGCAGCCGAGGGTGAGGACTAAATCACCTTCCTGTGCGTTTTCTTTAACATAGTCGCAAACCTTCTGGAAAGTGTCAAACCAAACGCTACCTGGAATTTCATCCGCAAGGTCCTGGGTTGTGATGCCGTAGGTGTTGATTTCACGGGAGCCCATAATTTCTGTAAGTACAACCTTGTCAGCAATGGAAAGTGCCCTTGCGAAAGCATCAAGGTGAAGCTTTGTTCTGCTGAAGGTGAAGGGCTGGAAAACTGCCCATACACGATTGTAGCTCATTTTCTTTGCGGCTGAAAGCGTAACCTCAAGCTCTGCAGGGTGGTGAGCATAGTCATCAACAATATCTGCACCATTGTATTCACCGAGGTATTCAAAGCGTCTGCCTGCACCCTTGAAGGTTGCGATGCTTACACGACATTGCTCAAATGTTGCACCGCAGTACATGGCAGTACAAATTGCAGCCAGAGCATTTAAGACATTGTGGTCACCGGGGACGCTTAATTCAACTCTGCCTAACTTTTCTTCTTTGTGGAAAACATCAAAGCAGGGGAAAGCACCGTTTTTCCAATCAACATCCTTTGCGACAAAGTCACAGGTGTCATTCTTACCGAATGAAATCATTGTTTTACCTTCAACACCGGCGATGCTGTCAATTGTATTTTTATCGTCACCATTGTAGATAACGCATTTAGACATATCAGCAAATTTTCTGAAGGATGCTTCAAGATTTTCAAGAGTCTTGAAGTATTCCATGTGGTCTCGGTCGACATTGAGAATAACGCTTACATCGGGGCTCAAATCAAGGAAAGTGTCTTTATATTCACAAGCCTCACAAACAAGAATATCACTTTCACCAACTCTGCCGTTTGTACCTGTAAGGGGGAGCTTACCACCGATAACAGCAGAGGGGTCAAAATCATTGTCAATGAGAATGTGTGTGAGCATTGATGTTACGGTTGTTTTACCGTGTGTGCCGCAAAC
>JAZROM010000075.1:0-9698 GCA_045648745.1 Acutalibacteraceae bacterium
GAGCCTGAGCTCTATGTAAGATTTTACCTCACAGGTGAAAACGGCATATGCTATTCACAGCCGATGGTACTCAACGTTGAAGGCGAAGACTTCGAACCCGTTGAAGTTAAAAAGGTATATGATCTGCCGTGGTTCCTCAGAGGCCTTGTAACGGTTATTGACTTCTTGTTCTTCAGACTTAATCCGATTATATGGATATTCAAGTATTTCGGTCTCGGATATAATCCCATTACATTGGACAGAATTTTCAATCCGTTCTGATGTGATACACGGTGAGAGCAAGCCCCACCCTACCGTAAATGAAACAAAACAGCCCACAGAATTAATTTTCTGTGGGCTGTTTTTAGCTATTAATCGGGTACTCTCGGGTCTGCGGGAACGAGGGTTGCTTTGTCTCCCCTACCGACCTGCTTATAGACCTCGCTCATCTTCGGCACTGTCATTTTAAAGCCGTTGCCGTGGCTCGGATTTATAAGAATCTGCAGTTGATGAAGAGTCGGAATCATTACGTAAACAAGCGGTTTGCCAAACGATGCATTCCATATTCTGATTGCAGAGAAC
Organism: Acutalibacteraceae bacterium; assembly: GCA_045648745.1. Classification (GTDB taxonomy): domain Bacteria; phylum Bacillota; class Clostridia; order Oscillospirales; family Acutalibacteraceae; genus CAG-488. The sequence goes on from JAZROM010000075.1 coordinate 562, forward strand.
GCACAATTGAGGGTATAATCCCAGACGCCGCTGGTTCTGATTTTTTTGCTGACCTTGTCGAGCTGTTCCTGAGTCAGATCCTTACTGAGATGGATGTACGTGGAAATATCGACATTCTGATAGCGATAGGCTTCAACATTGTAATAAAGACCTTTACCGTCAGCAATTGCATAACCAAATGTGCCGATTGAAACACCCTTACCCTTCTGCAAAGGATAAACGCCGACGGTCAGTTCGTGATCTGAAAGATTTTCAATATAAACCCATGTGTGACCCGAAAGATTCATATATCTTTCCTTGTGACCGATGTATATGCGTGCTACAATTTCATCATCTTCTGTATTGCCTGCCGCAACGGGAATAACAAGCGTACCTGCAAGGACAATGACAGCAAGTAAAACAGCTAAAATGCGTTTAAGGTTTTTCATATTAAATTTCTCCTATGTAAATTTCCGGGATAGTATAGCATACGAGGAAAGATGTGTCAAATATAAAATCAACAAAAAAATAAAAGCACCTGCTTTTCGCAAGTGCTTTTTCTGGAGCGGATGACGAGGCTCGAACTCGCTACCTCCACCTTGGCAAGGTGGCGCTCTACCAGATGAGCTACATCCGCAAATTATAAAGCCGAGCTATTGCTCGGCTTGGTGACCCGGACGAGAATCGAACTCGTGTTACCGCCGTGAAAGGGCGGTGTCTTAACCTCTTGACCACCGGGCCATATGTGGTAGCGGCAGTGGGATTCGAACCTACGACCAATCGGGTATGAACCGAGTACTCTAGCCAACTGAGCTATGCCGCCATATTTCAGTTTGACTCACCGCCAAACGACTTGCTTATTATATACGATGATTTTATAAAAGTCAATACTTTTTCAAAAAAATTTTAAAAATTTTATAAAATATTTTTTCCGTGCAATAATAAAGTTAAATGAGCATTTAATAAAGCTGAATCGTGTAATATTCTGTTGATTTTCAAGGGATAAAGTAATATAATTATCTCTCAGGAGATGATAAAAGTGAAACCAGGAATTTTAAAGAGAATTGTCTGCTTGTCATTGTGCATTTGTCTTATGGGTACAACAGGGTGTGTAGGTAACATTACTGATACAGATAAAGAATCTACAACATCCACGACAACAACAAGTACCACAACCACAACCACAACGACAACAACGACGACTGCTGCAACAACAACTACTACAACTACGACTTCAACAACAACCACCGAAACTGCGACCAAAACAACCACAACTTCTTCTGTGCAGGAAGAAAGCAAGACAAGCACCACTAGTAAGCCAACAACTACTACAACCAGAGATCCGCGCGAATATGACCCGAGTATTGAAAAATTTGTTGCTCTGACATTCGATGACGGTCCTTATTCAGCTGTTACTAACAGAATTCTTAACGCACTTGAAAAGAATGGTGCGAAAGCAACATTCTTTGTTGTCGGAAACAGAGTTGACAAATATGCAAGCACTATTAAAAGAGCAAGTAATATGGGTTGTGAAATAGCTTCCCACACGTGGTCACATAAAAATCTTACTAAGCTAACCGCACAGGAAATATCAAACGAAATCGGTCAGTCAACGATTAAAATTGCATCGGTAACAGGCGTTCCCGTGTCACTTGTCCGACCGCCCGAAGGCGCTATGAACGACCTCGTCAAGCAAACGGTTAAATATCCGATTATAATGTGGAGCGTTGACTCCATGGACTGGAAAAACCGTAACGCAAAGAAAAATTACGATGCAGTTATGAACGCGGTTTTCGACGGAAGCATTGTTCTTATGCATGACCTCTATCCCGAAACCGCTGCTGCCGTCGAGAAAATTATTCCCGACCTGATGGCAAGGGGTTATAAGTTTGTAACTGTATCTGAGCTTATGAAAATACGCGGTGTTGAGATGAAAGCAGGAAAAAGATATTCACAGGCAAGGCCGTAATCCTAACAAATTAAAGTTCAACCCACAGATTGAAAAATCTGTGGGTTTTGATTTTATATTTCTTTATAAAGCACAAGCTCGGATGATAGAGAGGCGGGAATATAGATATTTATACCCTCATATTTAAGTTCTCTGCCCGATACAACGAACTTTTCGTTATTGTTATCGAGTGTCACCTCATAGGTTTTTGATGCGTCTGCGCCCTTCAAACGGATTTTTCTGACAGTCTCGTTTGTGCCGCAGAGATTAAACGCTGCCAATGCTCCCCTGTCTGCTTTCTCGGAAGCAATTTCAAGTGCTGAAAATCCGTCCGTAAAAGTTCCTGCCACATCGGGTGTGTGGTGGAAGGTCTTTGCAGTCGGCAGGAAAGGTCTTATGAAATCCTTATAGATTCTGACACTATGTTTTACAAAATCAAGCTGTTTTTCGTTCATCGGAGCAGTTACCGGTGAAATAACGTTAATTGACATATGCGTGAGCATTGTATTTCTCATCTGCAGATCGAGTGAACCGAATTTGTGCGAATTCATTCCTGCAAAAAGACGGTCAACGCGCTCGGGAGGAAGTGCCATAGTCATTCCGTTTGTAATCATAACCGAAAGTGGTGCACCCTGATTATCCGTTACCCAGGTGTGGTTGAAGTTTTTCATCATACCGAGATCAGTGCGTCCGCCACCGCCTGCACAGTTTTCAAAAACAACGTTCGGGAAGCGCTTTTTGAGTCTTTCATAAATACCGTAAACTGCCTTGAAATGACGCATTGTCAGGCATTCCGTAATACCTGTACCGGTGTCCCTTAAGTTAAAATATTCCTTATAATCCGTGTTGTAGTCTATACGCAGAAGGTCAAGCTTGTAATCTTCAATCAGGTGCGCGAGTGTGTTTTCCACATATTCCGCGACTTCCCGACGTGTAATATCAATAAATCTGTTTGACTGTTCACCGTAGATATTCAACGCTCTCCATTCGGGGTCGTCAGCGTATTTTTTACTCAGTCTGCCAAGACTTTCGATATCTGACCACAAGCCGAAATTCATACCTTTAGCGTGGCAATAATCGGCAAGTTCGGTTATACCGTTCGGATAGCGTTCGGGGTTTGCAACGTTTGTGCCCGTAAAATCTCCCCACTCGGTCTGTCTGTCTGGAGGACACTCCCACCCTGCATCGACAATGAAAACTTCACCGCCCATTTCGTACATACGGTCGATATACACCTTGCTTGTCTCAACGGACATATCGTGCTCGGCACCCATACCTGCACCTACGAGAAGCTGTGTCGGGTCTGCTTCGGGTAAGTTGAGCACAGACTTGCGTATGTGCGAATGCATCTCGTAAACTGCATCATCAAAGTCTCCCTGCACCATACCGATATGTACTTCCGGTGTAATAAACTTTTCTGCTCGTTTAATCACATACATCGGGTTGTGTGACGTAATTTCAGCCTTGAATGAAAGATATGTATCGGTACTTTCAGGCTTTGCATTATAATCAAATGTGAAACGGCAACCGCCGCTCCATCCGAGCTGTGCAAACCAGACCTTGCCCATAAGATTGTTACGAACCAAACACATCGGATGACGGAATCGATCACGATTGAAACGTGTATCTATCGAAGTAACTTCAGGTTTAAGATCCTTCCATGTAAATTTACCTTCATTAGCCCAACGGTCATCTTCAAAATATCCGACGGAATAGAACTTTTCAACATCGCGTGAAAGCGTAAGCTTTTCGGTGTCCATTTCATCCAGTGCACCACCGAGAAGTGTAAGACGGCTCAGGCACATAATACCGAGTGAATCGTTTTCGATCTCATAGTAGCGGGTAAACATCTGTGTACCGTCAAGGATTGTGATAACATTGATTCTGACAGGCTTTATTCTGCTTCTGAGCACAAGTGTTGCTTTAAGTGAGTTTTCATTTTTTTCGGTGAGGAAATCAACAAACTCAAGCTGATAATCCAGGCTCTGTCCGTCAATTTCGATATTGAATGCAAACGGCTCCTGATAGCGTTTGTGCTCAGGACGGGTAGGCATACAGGCGAGCAAATCCAAGGGATAACCTGCACCGTTCCAGCCGTTGGAAAGAAGTGTGCCGTTATAAAGCATCTCTTCATAAACCATATTACCGCTGCGGTAACAGAAGGTCGGGGTTTCCCCTGCTTTGTAATATACATCAAAATAATTTGTCATCATATCATTCCTTAAGCTTTGATATCACAGCGATTATAACATAAGCATATAATCTTTTCAATAAAGTATCTCAACGTCAACAGACATAAATTTTCTGATGTCATTTGCTTGAATTGTATATGTTGTTATATTATAATATAAACTGTAATTATCAGTAAACGGAGGGATAACTTTGGACAGAAAATATGCACATGTAATCGTTGTCGGAGTTGACGGTGCAGGTTCGTTCTTCAAGGATGCTGACACACCGAATTTTGACCGTATTTTCAAAGATGGTGCAGTTACATACGGTGCACTTGCATCAAACCCGTCTATCAGTGCAGAATGTTGGGGTTCGATGCTTCTCGGTGTTGGCCCTGAGGTGCACAAGCTGACAAACGGAATTGTTTCTTCAACCCCTTACCCTGTTGATTCACAGCTCCCGTCACTTTTCCGCAGAATCAAGGAAGTTTATCCCGATGCCGAGCTTGGCTCGTACTGTGACTGGGATCCGATTACTTTCGGAATAGTTGAAAACAATCTGGGAGTTTCTCACGATACGGCAAACGATGATAAGCTGACATCGATAATCTGTGATTATATACTGAATAAAAAGCCTGATTTTCTTTTTATTCAGCTTGACAGCGTTGACGGTGCAGGACATAAGCACGGATACGGTACGCCTGAATTTCTTAAAAGGCTGAACGAGGTTGACATTCTGATAAACGATATCCATTCATCAGCCGAGCAAGCAGGAATTATCGATGATACGCTGTTTATTGTCATTGCAGACCACGGCGGTACAAACCCCGGGAACGGTCAGGGCGGTGGACACGGCGGTTGGACAGACGGTGAAAAATACGTAACCTTTGCCGCAAAGGGCAATGGTGTCAACAACACCGTTATTGAAGAAATGAATATCCGCGACCTTGCCGCCATAGTCCTTTATGCATTCGGAATCGATTCACCTGAATTTGATGAAAGCGGTTGGACCTCACAGGTTCCCGAAGGAATTTTTGCCGACGCATCGTTCCCTGCATACCGTGACATATCTCATCTCACGGGTGCTGCACCGAGAATCTCAAAAATACCGCATACATCCGAACTTATTTAAGCAACAGTAACGAAGCACAACAGAAGTGTCAGTTATAAAATTCATCACTGACATTTTATAAAATATAACTATTTACATTAATATAAACCGGATGATATAATACAAAAAAGAAAGAAGGTTGATTTATGGAAATTCTCGAATTCGCAAAACATGTTATTCTTACTGTACTCGCAATACTTTATCTGCCGATATCTGTTCTTATTCCCCCGACTGACAGCTATGAGGCAAAAAATCCCGATGAATTAAAAACAAGCTTCAGTATTGTTTCCGACATTCACATTGAAGGCAATAAATACCCGACATTTGAAAAGTACGCAGAGATTCTTAAAAACGTACGCAACAGCAAGGACAATGACACGCTCGTTTTCCTTGGCGACAACACAATGAACGGTCAGGATATCGAGAGCATCTATTTTTACACTGCTCTTAATATGGCTAAACCTGCTGACAATCTTATCATCGCACCCGGTAACCACGACTACGGCAACGGTAACGGCGGATATGATGAATTGGCTGACCGTTTTGTCAGATACGCCAACTTCGCAGGCTGTGACATAGATAATAACTACTATTACAAAGTAATTGACGGTTATTATTTCATCGTACTCTCGTCAGAAAGTGACTCTGTAAACGCTATCGATATTTCTGATACGCAGCTTGAGTGGCTGACAAACGTGCTTAACGAGGCAACAAAGGAAGATAAGCCCGTTTTCATCTTCTCACATCACCCTGTTCATTACATTGAAAACGGTCCGTATGACAGAATTTCAAGCATAATTGATGACTACGCAAACGTATTTTTCTTCAGCGGTCACACTCATTGGGGCCTTTCATCACATTCAGTTACAGATGTAAACGGAATCACCGCCGTTAACCTTCCGAGAGCAACTGAGGACTACGAGGATGAATACGGCGAAGGCATCGGCGCAGTTGTTGAAGTTTATGAAAATGAGGTTCTCATCCGTTTCCATGATTTTATCGGCAACAGCTGGGTTGAAGGATATGAATACAGTTTTGAGTTTTAATCAATAACAGTCAGAACTCCGTGCAGTTTGATTTGCACGGAGTTTTTATTTGATATTTATATTGAAAAACAGATCTTTGTATAATATAATGTGATTAAAGAAAAATGATAAATGAGGTATCGCTATGAACGCAAAATATCCGAATCTTTTATCCCCCGGTAAAATCGGTAAGGTTGAGCTTCGCAACAAAACTGTTATGGCTGCTATGGGTATGAGTCAGGCTGAAAACGGTTTTGTCAACAAGGCTGTACTTAACCACTATGCCGAAAGAGCCAAGGGCGGTGTTGGTGCAATCATTGTTGAGGTTACATGCGTTGACGCCCCTCTCGGACTTAACACAAAAGGAATGCTCGTTATTGATGATGACAAATACATCCCCGGTATGAAGCAGCTTGCCGACGTGATTCACGAAGGCGGCTCAAAAGCATTTTTACAGATTTCTCACACAGGCAGAGGCGCAAGAAGAAAGATTATCGGTGATCAACCCGTAGGACCGAGTGCAGTTGCGATGCCTTATTCATATATGATGGGTCTTGCAAACGAAACACCCCGTGCATTGACGATCGATGAGATTAAGGCAATCGAAGAAAAATATGCTCAGGCAGCTTTACGCGCAAAGAAGGCAGGCTTTGACGGTGTTGAAATTCACGCTGTCGGTTACTACCTCGGTCAGCAATTCCTCTCAAAAACAGCCAACATCCGTACTGATGAATACGGCGGCAGCCGTGAAAACAGAATCCGTTTTCACCTTAACATAATCAAGAGAATACGTGAACTTTGCGGTGATGATTTTGCTGTTATCGTCAAGCTTTCCGTTATCGAAATGGGCAAGGACGGCGGTATCTCGATGCCCGACGGTCTGTATTACTGTAAAAAGCTTCAGCAGGCAGGTGTAGATGCAATTGAAGTGCTTGCAGGTATCTGGTCAGGTGAAGCAGGTAAAAACCAGAAGCCCGAATCGGCATATTCCGACTGTATGGCAGTTGCTTTATGTCTTGTTATGAAAATAGGACTGATGCTGACTGCAGGCAAGAAAAACATAACACTTATCGGTGGCGGCAGAGCTCAGAATCCTGTCGCATCCGAAAAGGCTCTTAAATCAGGTCAGTGTGACCTTATTTTCATCGGTCACGGCTTACTTGCACAGCCTGACCTCGTTAACCTTATTGACGAAGACAGAGAAGATGAAATCCGTCCGTGCATCGGTTGCGGTCACTGTGTCGACCACCAGTTACAGCACGGTGAAAGAGCAATCTGCTCCGGCAACGCAGTACTTGCCAGAGGTGACAACGACTACAGCATCATCCCTGCCGAAAAGAAGAAAAATGTTGTTGTTATCGGTGCAGGTGTGGCAGGTGTTGAGGCTGCCCGAATTGCATCTATGAGAGGTCACAACGTCTCCCTTTATGATATGGCTGACGAAGTAGGTGGTCAGATGAATCTCGCCTGCAAGCCGCCTTTCAAGCAGCATCTCGGGTTGATGAAACCTTATCTTGAAAGACAGCTTAAAATTCATAATGTAAAAGTTAACCTCGGCACAAAAGTAACCAAAGAAGATGTTCTTAAGATGAATCCCGATGCAGTTGTTTGTGCAACAGGTATCACACCCGTCACGCTTAACATTGAGGGTGCAGACAGAGCTGTAAATGCTACAGATATCCTTAACGGTAAAGAAAGCGGTAAGAATGTTGTGGTAATCGGCGGTGGTTCGATCGGTTGTGAAACTGCAGAATACCTTGCAAAGCAGGGCAAAAAAGTAAGTATTGTCGAAATGACTGATACGCTTGCAGGTAACACGGGTAAAACCGACCAGACAATTCTCCTCGGTCACCTCAAGGGCTACGGCGTAAAGCTTCTTACCGAAAGCAAGGTAGAAAAAATCACACCGACAGACGTAGTTTATAAAACAAAGAACGGTAAGTCAGAATCGGTTAAAGCTGATACAGTTGTTCTTGCAATCGGCGGCAGACCTGAAACAACACTTTACGATTCACTTAAAGATGAAATTCCCGAAATCTATAACATCGGCGATTCCAACGGCGGCGGAATTATTCCGAATGCAGTTTACGAGGGTTATACGGTAGGTAATAAGATATAACAAAAACCGTGCAGTACAAAACTGCACGGTTTAATTTTTATTCTGCTAAGGCATCACGGATGCGGTCAGGATAGTCAGTCATCAGAAGGTCTGCACCTGCCTGTGCAAGATATCTTGCGTCATCCGGATTATTGACTGTCCAGTACTGCATTGAAATGCCGTACTTGTGGGCATAATCGATAAATCCTGTTTTACCGAGATTTGCAACAAGCAATATTCCGTCATCCCAGTAATAAGGCATCTGCAACGCGGTATATCTGATGTCGGCATCGCTTAAGTCTTCATTTCTTGTGTATGAACCGTACAAATCGACAATTTCAAATGGGTTTGCAGATCTGTTCATTTTACCCTCATATTTGCTGTCGATATATGCCGAAACATCAGGCCAGAAACTTGCAACGATAACACGGTCAGCAAGATTGTACTGAGTCATCAGCTCATAGATACCGTCAACAATTTTCGGTGCCCACGGGTGCGGATATTTAATCTCGATTATGTATCTGTACTTTCCGGGTGCTTCACCTTCAACACAAGCAAACACATCCTTAAGGGCAGTCATTCTGATATCATCGGGAATATCCTCTCCCCTGAGACCACGGTAGGGATAACTGTCGCCTGATTTGAAGTTTTCACCCATATTAAGATTTCTGAGTTCATCGTATGTTTTTGAGAATACGGTTGTATTCTTTCTGCCGAAATATTCTGCACTGTCGCTCATTTCGTCAAGTGACAAGCTGTGGTACAGCACAATCACACCGTCTTTTGTAAGCTGAACGTCCATTTC
>JAZROM010000076.1:0-35306 GCA_045648745.1 Acutalibacteraceae bacterium
CTTGTCATTCTGAGAATTAATTCCGACAGGCTTTACACAGACGACGATATCATTATTTTCAAATAATATATCAATCATTGTTCAATTCACTCTTTGCAGCATCTGCAAGCTTCTTAAGTTTTGTAAGAGCCTTGATAAAAGGCATCAGTTCCCACGGCTTTGCACTGTGTTTTAAATCATCGTCAATATTGGACATAATAACACCGAGGTCTTCCATACGCAATTTTAAAGCTTCTTTTTCGTTCTCGGGCATTGATCCGCCCGTCTTTTTGGCAGAAATTGCTTTAGAAAAAATATCTTCAACTTCATTAATTTCTTTTGTAACATCTGAAAGACTCTCTACCGAAATCGCCCTGCCGTTTTCATCTCTGATTATCATAATTATCACCTGTCAAAATTAAAGCACAGAAACTAGTCTGTGCTTTAAAAATTATTTATCTGACTGCTCCTGAAGGAACTTAAAACTCAAAGCATTCTTATCTGTCATAAGTGTCTTAAGTGCTTTATCAAGCTCTGTCTTATTGTATACGATATCGGTCACTTCGTTACCGTTGGCATCAAGGTAAATATATGTCATATAAGCACCTTTGAAAAATCCGAGCTTAGAACGCATCATAGTCATTACTTCATCAGTAACTCCGATGTAATCAGCAGCCTCTTCTTCAGTAAGATACTCAGCAACAACCGTCTCAGCCTGTGTATCAGGTGTGCATACAGCATAAGTTGCGCAAAGTGCTACAACACAAAGAATAGCAACAACGCAAGAAATAATTGTGTTTTTCATAGTTAAAAACTCCTTTGTTTTAATTGACTGAAATATAATAACATAATAAAAGATATATTTCAATCAATTTTTAAATCTTTTATAACATTATTCCCATTCTTTCCATACTTCAGGCTTGTATCCCACAGTTGCCTTCTTACCGTTACGCACAATCGGTGTCTTAAAAAGCGACTGATTTTCAAGAAGCTTTTCTTCAACCGCTTCCTTACTTGCCAAGTACTTTATAAAGCAATCTTCATAAGCTTTTGAATTCTCATCTATAAGCTCATCCATTCCGCCGACTGCACTTTTTATATTACGATACTCACCTTCACTCATACCGTATTTTACAAGATCCACAAACTGGTACTTAATCCGACGTTCCTTAAAATATCTTTCAGCCTTTTTAGTATCGAAACATTTTGCTTTGCCATAAATCTGAATATTCATTATATCACCTTTTGTATTTAGTCTTGATAATTATACTTTAAAATGTTAATATTGTAAAGGAGGTGAGCAAAATATGATTATCAACTATCCCGAATATGTACAGAAAGCATTAAACCTGCTTGAAAGCAACGGCTTCAACGCTTATACTGTCGGAGGATGTACACGCGATTCAATTATGGGCAAGGTACCTAACGATTGGGATATGACCACCTCTTCTACACCTGAAGAAACAATGGTTGTTTTTAAAAACTACAAGGTAATTCCAACCGGTTTGAAGCATGGTACAGTAACAGTTATAATCGACGACAATCACCTCGAAATCACAACCATGAGAATAGACGGTGAATATCACGATAGCAGAAGGCCTGATAATGTGGTATTTACTCAAGATATAGAAAAAGATCTGAGCAGACGAGATTTTACTGTTAATGCAATGGCTTATAACAATTCTGACGGGCTCATCGATCCTTTCAGCGGCAGACAAGACATTGAAAATAAAACAATCCGCTGCGTAGGCAATCCGGATACACGATTCAATGAAGATGCACTGAGGATCATACGTGCATTAAGATTCGCCTCCGTACTTGATTTCAATATTGAAAAAGAAACTGCCGAAAGTATCAGAAGAAACGCCCACCTACTGAGTAATGTTGCCAATGAACGCATACGTGTTGAATTAATGAAATTATTGCAAGGTAAGGGCGTAGAGCGTATATTGACAGATTTTAAAGATGTTATCTTTACGATAATTCCCGAGCTTGAAGAATCCGATGGTTTTGAGCAAAAAACACCTTTTCACATTTATGATGTGTGGATGCACACCATAAAAGTTGTAGCAGGTGTAAAAAACACTCCTGAACTAAGACTAGCAGCCCTACTGCACGATATTGCTAAACCTCAGAAGTTTTATCTTGACGAACAAGGAGTAGCACACTTCAAAGGACATCCCCAACTAAGTGCACGAATGGCATATGAGATAATGAAACGATTACGTTTTTCTAACGCTGAGATTGATACAGTATGCAAAATTATCACATTGCATGATGAACGACCAAAAGGAAACAAAAATAAAACCGCAAAACTCTGTTCAGAATACTCACCTGAAATCGTTCGTTTTACGCTTGATCTGATGCGTGGAGATGCTGCAGGTAAAAATCCGTTATATTATGAAAGCGATATGGAATCTTATACTATTGCTGAACAGCAAATCGATGAAATTGAACAGAACAATTTCTGTCTTTCAGTTGCTGATCTTGATGTGAATGGCAGAGATATCCGCAACCTTGGTTTCAACGGCAGAGAAATTGGTGAAGTTCTTGATCAACTCCTGGATCTTGTAATCGATGAAAAAATCAATAACAAAAAAGAGGATTTGCTAAACTTTGTAAAAAATTTTAAAAAAATATAATTTTTTCTAAAAAAGGCTTGACATTGTATTTGGTTTTTGCTATAATTTCACTCGTTCGTTGAGGACAAAAATCAAATATGCGAGAGTGGCGGAATCGGCAGACGCGCACGTTTGAGGGGCGTGTGGTAATCCCGTACGGGTTCAAGTCCCGTCTCTCGCACCAAAAGCTCAAGTCATAAAGGACTTGAGCTTTTATTTTTTATCTCTTCACTTCTTGCATGTAGGAACAGGTCAAATCCAATTTCCGCTGTAAAAAAACGTTGCAGCTGTTTGCAGTTATCGACTCTAAGTAACAATAAAATGTATAAATTACAAAAAAACTCTTGCATTTTTGTAAATTAAGTGCTAGAATGCTGAAAACTAAATATTCTTATGGATGATGTTTGCAGAAGAAGCAATGCTGCCGAAGGAGTAACGCTCTCAGGCTTCCGAAACGGAAAGGGACTGCAAACGGACATAACTTTGGAGAATCTCATTAAATTGAGTGCCGAAGGGGCAAGGCTGGTTTCAGTTAATCTCTCAGGCAAAAGGACAAAGTTTTCATTACCGTTTTATCGGTATAATTTTGTGCTTTTGTCGGATTGCGTTTTGTAATCCGACTTTTTATTTTTATTGATTCGGAGGTAATCAGAATGGATTTATTTTTTGAAAAAGTTGCAGAAGTTAACAACTCTGTCAACGGCGTTGTATGGGGAAGCTTCGGCTTAATTCTCCTCATCGGAACAGGCATCCTTATGACCATTTGCACCAAAGTGTTTCAGGTAACACATCTAAAACTCTGGTGGAAAAATACGATAGGAAAGCTTTTTACTAAAAATGTTATCGGTCATTCAAAAGAAGCAGGTTCAATTTCACCTTTCCAGGCACTTTGTACTGCACTTGCTGCAACAGTAGGTACAGGTAACATTGCCGGCGTTGCAGCAGCTATATGCATCGGCGGTGCGGGTGCTGTTTTCTGGATGTGGGTTGCCGCATTCTTCGGAATGATGACAAACTTCTCTGAAAACGCACTCGGAATATACTTCCGCCGTCGCAACATAAATGGCGAGTGGTCGGGTGGTGCGATGTATTATCTGCGCGATGGTCTCGGCAGTAAAAAAGGATGTAAGACTATCGGTAATGTTCTTGCCGTTCTTTTCTGCATCTTCACAATGCTTGCATCTTTCGGTATCGGTAGTATGGGTCAGGTAAACAAGATTGTTGCCAACATTGCCGCTGCTTTTGATGTTCAGGTACTTTCGTCCGTTCATGTTTTTGGCGGCGTTTCACTCTATAATGTTGTTATAGGCGTAATAATCATGGCTCTCGTTGCACTCATCACTCTTGGCGGTCTTAAAAGAATCGCAAGCGTTGCCGAAAAGATTGTCCCTCTTATGATTGTTATTTTTATCATCGGTAGCCTTATTATCATCGGCACGAACTATGACCAGATTCTTCCTGCGTTCAAAACAATCTTTGTCAATGCCTTTAAACCCGAAGCGTTTGTCGGCGGTACACTTGGTGCTGCTATCAGCACAGCTGTCACACAAGGATTTAAGAGAGGCGTTTTCTCAAACGAAGCTGGTCTCGGTTCATCTGTTATGGTACATTCAAACTCCAATGTCAAAGAACCCGTCACACAAGGTATGTGGGGTATATTTGAAGTGTTCGCAGATACAATGATTGTGTGCACAATGACCGCCCTTGTAGTTCTTACTTCAGGTGTATTTAATCCTGAAACGGGCGCTCTCGCCGATGGTCTTACAGATGCAACACTTGTCGCAGGTGCATTTAACTCAGTTTTCTCCTGGGGCAATATCGGCGAAAAATTCGTTGCAATAGCCATGTTCCTTTTTGCATTCACAACAGTTCTCGGTTGGTCTCATTACGGTGCAAAAGCGTGGGAATATCTTTTCGGTGCAAAAACGACAATCATATTTAAAATCATTCACGTTATAACTGTTATCTTTGGTGCTGTTATGACTTCATCACTTGCCTGGGATATCTCAGATACATTTAACGGACTTATGATGATCCCGAACCTTATAGGCGTTGTAGTCCTTTTCCCGCTCGTCATGAAAATAACCCAGAACTACGTTGACCGTAAGATAAAGAATAAGGTTGTAAAGCCTATTCTTTCCTACGATCCTGAGCTTCAGCGCGAAGCTGAAGCAAACCTTGACAATTAAAGCACCCTATACATCTCTTTCTTCAGTCATTTACGCGTTACATAAAGTTGCAGTTTCAGACTGACAGTATTCTTTATCTTATGATAAAAAAACACATCGAGTTTTACAACTCGATGTGTTTTTTTAATTAAAATACGATTATGTTATGTTTCAAGAAAGATCGATATCATTATCTGCCTAAAAGACCGTCGATTATTTTGACATCATAGCCGTCTTCACGCATATCGTACAATCTGCCGATATTACCGAAGAAAGCAACAATCTTACCGATAAATCTTATAAAGCCATTAAAAACAGAAGAGAAAAATCCCTTATCATAATCATGACCGCCATCATTTGTGGTCTTAGCAATTGTGAACGAATGGAACGGCTCTTCTGCTCCTACTTCGTATGATTCGACTGTGATAGTGTCGTTATCGCATGTAAGAATATTGTATGTCGGTTCCTGAGTAAGATAATCAAATCCGATTTGTTCATTAAGACCGATGTCATCATCACCACGAGGTCTGTTTATTGAACAAGAAACCATATAAATTGTACCGTTGGGATCTGTCATTGTGCTCTCAAGCGGTGCTACACTTTTATTATTATAAAGAACATTTGAAACAGTATAATAATGACTGTGTCCGAGCAAAACAAGATCAATTCCGAACTCATCAATAATCGGAGCCCACAACATCCTCAAAAGACCGTTTTCACTTTCGCGTGAAGGAATTCTTCCGCTGTAAAGGTCATGGTGAGCAAGTATAACCTTCCACTTTACATCGGGATTGGATTCAACAGCCTTCTCTACAAATTCAGCATGATCCTTACCGGATGCGTTATTACTGTCAACAACAAGGAACAACACATCGCCTTTTACAAACCAGTAATCATCACCGATATATGAAGATACTGCAGCATCTTCGTATTCATTCGGAAGATTTGTAAAAGTCTTGTATTCCGCACCCTTAAGGTCATGGTTACCGATTGTTGTAGCAACAGGAATTGACTTGAGAATCGGAGAAGCAGCAAATGCCTTATATTCGCTTTCAAGGCCGTCAGATGCCTGGTCACCTGTTGAAAGAATAAGCGAAACATCACTTGCCTTTGAAAGTACATCTTCAAGAGTATTATTGAGTTTATATGATGTATTTTTCAATGAATCCGGATTTTCTTCACTATCATTTGTAATATGAATATCTGTCATATAAACCGCCTTGAATCCATCGTCATCTGCAGTTTTGAATGAATAAACATCAGATTCATAATCACCACTGATACATTTGTAGTAATATACAGTGTTCTCTTCAAGTTCAGAGATAGTTACATGGTTAACATAATCACCGTCAGTAGCCTTTTGGGATGTACCTGTAAACTCATCCGAATCGATAAAAAGACCGTCGGTGCTTACAACTACGCTTGGAGTGTTCTGATCTTCAGTATACCAAGTGAAGTTGCGTTCTGACTCATCAGAACCAACAAACATAATAAGACCTGCTTTAGTGTCTTCTGAAGACCATACGGTTTCCCAAGAAGACTGATTCATTGCAAATGTCGGAAAAACAGACGTTGCAAGTAAAACAAGTGTCAAGAGAAAACACAAGAAGTTTCTGCTAATTTTCTTCATACCTTCAACCCTCTTAATTCGTTTTTTATATTATAAATCCAATAAAAATCAAAGTCAACAATGTATTAATAAATTATTTAAAGCATTAACACAGTATTGTAAATCAAAATATCAATATTGAAAAGATACACTATATATGATAAAATAAATTGATCTTAAACGACAGAGGTACAATATGAAAACTTTTCTTTTCCAGGGAGATTCAATAACAGATGCTAACCGTGATGACGAAAACGAGGATAATTTCGGTTTAGGGTGCGGCTATGCGCTTTTACTCGCTTCTGATTTTGCAAAAAACAGAAAAGGTGAATTTCGTTTTATAAACCGCGGAAAAAGCGGTGACAGAATTACTGATGTTTATGCTCGTATCAAAGAAGATATAATCAATCTTCAGCCTGATATGATGTCCATCCTGATAGGTGTAAATGATGTTTCTCATGAACTGACGCAGAAGTGCGGAGTCAGTCCTGAAAAGTTTGAAAAAATTTACTCTATGCTCATTGAAGAAATCAAGGATGTTTTACCTGAAATTAAAATATATATTTTAGAACCCTTCATTTTAAAAGGTATCCATACTGAAGAAAAATGGGAAGAATTCAGTTGCGAAGTAAAAAAGCAGGCTATTGCTTCAAAGTGCATCGCGGAAAAATTTAATCTCGAATTTATTCCCCTTCAGTGTATTTTTGATGAAGTTTCTTCTGACGGTGACGCAAGATACTGGAGTGTTGACGGTATTCATCCTACAGCAGCAGGGCATCAAATCATTAAGGAAGAACTTGCAAAGGCAATTATGAAAACTATTAATTCGTGAGGTTATTTTATGAAAGACAAAACTTCTTTAGTTTTCACAGGTGATATAGGTTTTGACAGATATATGTACGGCAAATGGGATGACAACGAACTTTTATCCCATGATGTGCTTGAATTCCTTCACAGTGCCGACCACGTCGTAGCAAATGTTGAAGGTCCGATTGCACCTGTTGAGCAGAACACAACACAGGGCGGAGTACAACAGCTTCTACACACGATTGATCCTGCCGCGGTAAAAGTACTTAATAATATGCATGCGGATATCTGGAACATCTGCAACAACCATATTATGGACGCAAAAGAATACGGAATCAGAAGCACTCTTGATATCGCAAAAGAAAACGGTGTGCAGACAATCGGTGCAGGTATGAACATTGATCAAGCAAGAAGACCTATTATTCTTGATGAAGCAGGCGGAATCGGAATGTTCGGTGTCGGGTATCAGCGTGCTTGCCGTCAGGCTGATATTGACAAACCCGGTTGCTACAGTTGGAGTGACCTTGATGCAATACAGGACACAATAAACGAAATCAAAGCAAAGTGCCGTTGGTGTATCGTTGTGGCACACGCAGGTGAAGAATTCACACCTCTCCCCTCACCTTATACAAGAGAAAGATATCACAAATATCTCGAAATGGGCGCAGATATTGTCGTATCACACCATCCGCATGTACCGATGAACTACGAAACTGTCGGCGATAAAGTCATTTTCTACTCACTTGGTAACTTTATTTTTGATACAGATTATCAGCGTTCACAGTTCAATACAGAACTCGGTCTGACAGTAAAAATCAATTTTACTGAAAATGAGTTCACCTGGGAACCGATGGGACTTAAAATCGAGCGTGGCGTTGAACATATCGTGAAAGCGGAACTTCCGAGAATTTTCACAGATGTTCAGGAAGAAGAATACAGACTTCTGGCCCCTCTTTCGGCAAAAGTGCTTGTAGCTGCTACAAAGCGACAAATGACTTATCTTCATCCCGAAGAATTCAAGAATGCAACCGAACAACAGTGGAAAGAGCATTTTGCAATTGAATTAAGAACCGGCCGTGTTCCGGGTGAAACACTTGACTTCTTCATAATCTGTCCCCTGGCTGAAGAGGCCGAAAAGGGTGACTGGAAGAAGAGTAAGCTCGAAGTCGTAAAAGAATATATGCTTGACCAACTATAATTTTAAAATAACTATTGCAATTTAAATCATTGAAGTGTATAATTCTAGCATATTGCTTAAGGAGAATTTCTTGTTATGGATATAATCAAAACTGCAGACAGAATGAAAAATGTTCACTCAGACATCAGAGGACCTCTTTTTGTTGAAGCAATGGATATGCGCGCAAGAGGCATCGATGTTCTCAGACTTAACACAGGTAACCCTGCAACTTTCGGCTTCAAGCTTCCTAAAAGTCTTGAAGATGCATTAAAAGGTAATGAGCAGAAAGGCGTTGCATACTGCGATTTCAAAGGTATGCCCGACGCCAGAGAAGCTATTTGTGAATACGAAAAGACAAAGGGTATTGAAGGCATTGTACCTGACGATGTTTTCATCGGTAACGGTGTAAGTGAAGTTGTTAACTTTGCTCTTATGCCTCTTCTTAATGACGGTGACGAAGTCCTTGTTCCCTCACCCAGCTATTCACTTTGGGGCAACTCAGTTTACCTTGCAAGCGGTAAGCCTGTATTCTACACCTGTGACGAAAAAGCAAACTGGTATCCCGATGTTGCAGATATCCGTTCAAAAGTTACATCAAAGACAAAGGCTATCGTTATCATTAACCCGAACAACCCCACAGGTGCGCTTTATCCGAAAGAGCTTTTACTTGAAATTGTTCAGATCGCGAGAGAAAACGGACTTATCATCTTCTCTGACGAAATCTACGACAGACTTGTTATGGACGGTCTCGAGCATATTTCAACAGCATCACTTGCTCCTGATATCCCCGTTGTTACTATGAACGGCCTCTCAAAGTCTCACCTTGTTTGCGGTTTCCGTTGCGGATGGATGGTTCTCAGCGGCCCCCGTGAATTAACCGAAGAGTATCGCAAAGGCATCGTTCAGATGACTTCACTTCGCCTTTGTGCAAACACACTTCCTCAGCTTGTTATTCCTGCAGCTATGGCTGATGCGGAAACTCCCCGTTCAATGATCGTACCGGGCGGACGAATTTACGAGCAGAGAGAAGCAACCTGCTCCGAGCTTGAAAAGATTGACGGTATTACTTTCGTAAAGAACAGTGCTGCATTCTACCTTTTCCCGAAGCTTGATGTTAAAAAATTCAACATCACGGATGATAAGAAGTTCGCATGGGATCTTCTCCACGCTACAAACATCCTTCTTATCCCCGGCAGCGGATTTGACTGGAAAGAACCCGATCACTTCCGTATTGTTATGCTTCCCGAAGCTGATGAACTTCGTGCTGCAATGAGAAGAATGGGTGAATTCCTTGACGGATATAAGCAGAAATAACAATTAAAGATACAAAAAACGGTGCAGTTACAAACTGCACCGTTAATTTTTATGTGTCGGATTAACCCTTGAGCTTGCCGCCCTTCATCTTTATGAGTTCACGATAACTGATAAGCTCAACGCCGTGATCCTTAAGATACTTATGAACGTAGGGATCCTTCATAAGCTCGTATTCCCATACTCTGTCTCTCCATCTGCCTGTGATACCCTTAAGTTCATCAGTTTCAACAGACGGATGAATAAATGTTTCTGTAACACCGTCTTCAGGAATATTGGTCCATATTTTAAGAATTGTGTCACGATATGTTTCGTAACTTACGCGCATATCGTCATTCCAGTCCGGGAAAAGAAGATAATCAGGTATAACAACATCATATTTCTTGCCCCAATACTTTGAAAGAAGTGTTACAGCAGCATAAAGCGGATACGGTGTTCCGTTGGGACAGATACGCTTGTCGTGCTTAGTATAAAGACGATAAGCATAACCGTATTCACCGCAAACACGAAGTGCAAGTTTTGACAAACCGAGTCTTCCAGTATAATGTCCGTAGAGTGAACCCATATGGTTATCTGTATGAGAAGGCTTCATACCCCAGCTGTGTGCAAGGTCAATCTGTGCACGGATTTCAGCCTCAAGGTCTTCATAAGATGCATTCTTTTCAACCTGATCACTCTCGTGCCACATAAAGCCTTCTTCATCAATAAGTGTCTTACCGTTTGTAAGAGGCTTCCAACGATACTTACCCCACTCACTTGTCATAGTAAGATGGACACCGATAGCGTACTCGGGATGTGCGTTTGAAAATTCAACTGCTTCTTTTGCTGTCGGACACGGAATCATAACGGTTGCAGATTTAAGCCAACCGCCCTCGAATAGTTCAGCAACAGCAGTATTAGCTGCTTTACACATTCCGTAATCGTCTGCGTTAACAATAAGGTATTTAGCCATAATTCAAGTCCTTTCTTTTAAGAAACTAACAGGTTAATTATACCATAAGAGATAAAAAAATCAATAGCGCACGGTATAAGCATTAAAATTTATTGATTTCTTTTTGTAAATATGGTATTATCCTAAAAAATGCAAAGGAGGAAAATTATGTTTCCTAACGAAATCTCTTTTCTTCAGACTCTTGAAGGTATGCGAACCGAATTTTTAAACAAACTGTTTGAATTTGTTACTATGTTCGGCGAAGAAACACTTTTGATTGTTTTTGTCTGTGTAATTTATTTTGTATTTGACAAGATGCTTGCACGAAGAATCTTCTTTATAACAGCGGCATCACTTGGTGTAAACGGAATTGTCAAAAACTTTGCTAAAGTTCCCCGTCCGTTTGCAAACGGAGAAGTTACCTGCGTAAGACCCGACACAGCAACAGGCTATGCGTTCCCGAGCGGTCACACTCAGTGTGCTGCAACGTGGACAAACGCTTTTGCCATTCATTTGAAAAAGTGGTGGATTACAATCATAGCAATTGTACTTACCATCGCAGTAGGATTTTCAAGAATGTACCTCGGCGCACATTATCCGAGCGATGTTATAGTCGGTACAATCATCGGTGTGCTTTTTGCAATCTTCGGAAATCTTGCTTACGATAAAATTGAAAATAAAAATTTAATCCACGCAGCAGTTGTAATTGCATATGCTCCGTTCATTGTTTTCTTCCTCTTCAGCGGTGCAAATGAGCTCTATGCTGACCTTTACAAACTATACGGTATGCTTGTCGGCTTCCTCTTCGGCGTAATGTTTGATGATAAGTATGTAAAAATGACCTGCGACGGCGCAATCTGGAAGAGAATCCTCAGGGTTATCATCTCCGTAGCACTTGTACTCGCTGTCAAAGAAGGTCTTAAACTTGTTTTTGACTTCTCTAGTATTCAGTTATCACTTATTTTTGACGGTGTCAGATACTTCTTCGTTGTTTTCACAATACTCGGTTTCTGTCCGTGGCTTTTCAAAAAAATCAAAATATAAAAATTATCTCCGAATGATCACTCATTCGGAGATAATTTATTTTGCATAAAGCATACCGATTATTTTATTTCGTACTCCGCACGGGAAAATCTTACAAAGCAGACATACCAATTTATAACTCAATCCGATAGCATACAGAGGTTTTACTCTTTCTTTCAATGCAATTTCAGCAATATATTTCCCTGCCGATTCAGCGCTCATTCCCTTTTGTTCGTCTTTTTCCATACCTGCAACACTGCGCGAAATCCTGCCGTTATAGATGTCATCACCCACAAAAGTCTTCTTTCTGGCTTGTGTAAATTCTGTACAGATATCACCCGGTTGGATAGCGGTTACAGTAATATTAAAAGGTTTCAATTCATTACCTAGTGCACAGGTGTATGATTCTATTGCCGCTTTTGATGCAGAATAATAAGTCTGAAAAGGAATATGTGCGACGGCAGCAACTGAACTAATGTTTACAATTCTACCTTTTGAATTTTCACGCATATAAGGTATTACAGCTTTATTTACATTGACCATGCCGAAAAAATTGACATTAAATTGTGCCTTAGCATCTTCAAGTGCTGTAAACTCGACGGCTCCTGAAATACCGAAGCCGGCACAGTTTACAACTATATCTATTCGATGTTCATTTCCGAAGACTTCTTTAACCGCACTATTAACAATATTCTCATCAGTTACGTCAACATTAATATGTTTAATTCCTTCTACACGAATTTCCCTTCGGCTGAAATCATAAACAGTACATCCTGACGCTTTTAACGCAAGAGCAGTCTGCTTACCAATTCCTGAATTACCACCTGTTACGATTACAACTTTATTTTTCATATTAATCACCTCAATTACAGCAAAAGTATATCACTGTAAAAAATGGTTGTCAAACATAAAGTCCGATTGACAATAATGATTAAAATTGATAAAATATTTGAGTAAAAAGTGTAAAGGTTGTGATAATTTATGTTTCTGACACAAGGAATTTATGACATTGACGAACTTGCTCGTTTTAACCTTCATATTCATACCTGTTTTTCAGGATGCGCAAAAGATGAAATGACATTCGAAAACATCGTCAAAACCGCAGAAGATGCAGGACTGGAAATGATTGCACTTTGCGATCACATCTATAAACGCGAAGATTTACCCGAATTCATTGAAAACTGCAAATTACTCAGGCAAAAAAGAGATGAACTAAACAGTAATGTAAAAGTACTTATCGGCGGTGAATTTTCGTGTTATGCCACGGATGATTATACTCTTAAAGGAATTGATATTGAAACAGAGTACCGTCTTTATGCACAGAATCATTTTCATGTAACAGGTTGGCAACAGACCGAGAACAGAACTCCCGAAGGATACAAGGAGCTTACTAAAAAGATGCTTCACAACCTGTTCAAAGACAAAGCAGCAGACACCGTTGCTCATCCTTTAAATGGTAACTATCTTCGTAAAATGATGGGTTGGGAAGGCGATGTTCTCGGCAAATGCTGGAAAGATGAAGAAATAGCTGAAATTATGTCGGAAGCTTATAACAGCGGTTGTGCATGGGAGCTCAATACATCTGCAATGAACGGTGATCCTTCACTTACACGAAGAATGTATAACATCGGCAAGGAACTTGGCGTTGTTTTCACAATCGGTACAGATGCACATAAGCTTGAAAACCTTGACCCTAAAAAGTTTGCCGATGAATTAAAAAGAATCGTATATTAAGGAGGATTATTGTGAAAACAAAAGAAATGACTCCTGAAAAGCTAAAAAAGATTCAGTTGAAACGCGAAAAAGAAATAGCAAAATGGGAACGTGAAAAAGGTAAGCCTAAAAAATCTTATTATTTTGCTTATCTTGTTTTCATCATTACACTCATTTATGCGACGGACGAAATTGCATCACAGATCGGTACATTGATGAAAACAGAAATCGCAAATGACCTTCTCGCTTCGTTCGGCACCAGATCCGGAACCTTCCTCGATCTACTTTCAATCCTTATTGTACCTTTTCAGGCAATCGGGCTTCTGTATCGCCCTCTTGCCGATCGTTGGGGCAGAAAGAAATTTCTTGTCATCAACACCTTCGGAATGAGCCTTGCAATGCTCGTTATTTTCCTTTCTAATAACCTTATATTATACTTTATCGGTGCTTGTATGGTTCAGTTCTTTATACCGCACGATATGCACGTAGTTTACATAATGGAATCATCCCCCACTGATCACAGAGGTAAGGTTTATTCGTCCATTAAATTTATTGCAAACATGTCTGTAATGCTAGTCCCCGTCCTCAGACGAATGCTTATGCACTCAGCCTCCGAATGGCGTATGGTTTACCTTATTCCTGCGCTTGTCGGTCTTGTATCAAGTTTTATCGCTCTTATGACCGCAAGAGAAACCGATTCATTCATCGAGTCACGACTCAGGTACCTGCGAATGACGGATGAAGAGCGTGAGGCCGAGAAAAAACTCAAAGATGCACAGAATGCACAGGGTGGTCTTATTCCTGCACTTAAGTTTGCAATGCAGCATAAACAGTTGCGTTGGCTGTATATAACTTCTTCGATCGTTAACGTCGGATTTATCGGAACAGTTAATTATCAGATAATTATGACATACGGATATGCTCAGCATCACGTGAAAGCTGGTCTTTTCGAGACACTTGAAGCCGCACTTGAAGCCGTCAGCATTGCAGATGTCACAACAGCACTGTTTATGTTCCCCGTAGGATGTGCTGTTTCTCAGCTTATTATGGGATTCATCTCAGATATCAAGGGACGAAAATCTGCAGCAATCGTAACAGCTGTTAATTGTCTTATTGCATTCTTTACATTCACAATCGGCGCAAGCCTCAATTGGAATCCGTATCTTGTCGGTTTCCTTTGCGGTGCTAGTATAGGCAGCTACTACTCAACAAATGACGTCCTAATTATGATGATCGGTGAGTCCTCCCCTACTAATCTCAGATCATCAACAATGTCTGCACAATTCATTGTTACAGCAATCGGTTTCGCATTCTCGTATATGATCGGAATCGGAGTTCCCCTGATAACAGGTCTCGGTAATACAATAATCGGTATCGTATCACTTGCGTTGCTCGTTCCGGGTTTCATCTGTGCTTTCTTTGCACTAATGTTAAAGACACACGATACCAAGGGAATTGATATGGATACCGTAACAGGTTGTGAGTGGGATTAATAATTTCAGCAATAAAAAATCAGACTGTGTTTAAAACACAGTCTGATTTTTTATTTGTAATATACAACTAACACTAATGTTTTACAGTTATTTATTCTTATATATTCACTGAATCTTATATTGGAATATTCATTTTTGTACTGTTCAATTTCATCAACAACAATAAGATTATAATATATTTTCTCACCATCAATTCTGTAAAATGATTCACCAATATCTTGAGTTATTTCTTCAAAATCAAATATTTCGTCTACGTGTGAAAGTGAATAAAACTTATTGTTTTTAGTTTTGAAAGGAGTGATAATATACTTATTGTCTTGAGTTTCACCCAATATAACTGTTAAATTATTAATTACAACTGACGCTATTTCATTTTTTAAAACATATTCTGTATTCTCGCTGTTATAAGCCTCGACTGTATCGTTGTAATATTTTGTCGAAAAAGAATAACCACCAATACTTGCTGAACAACCTGACACTAGCAGAATTACTGCAGAAATAAGAATCAGTATCTTTTTATTTTTCACAAATTCACCCTTTTCAAATTAGATCGTTAACAAAATCAATCACCTGCGGCAGGAGGAGTGAATCCTTTGCCGAGGATTTCATTTGCTTCTGAAAGAACAATAAATGTTTCGGGGTCAAGCTCCTTGACCTTTTTTCTTATACGCGGGATTTCATGGCTTCTGGCAGCACAGATAACAAGTTCGTTTGTATCACCTGTATAACCGCCTTTTCCCTCGATTATAGTTGCACCTCGACGACATTCTTTGGTTATCATTTGAGCAACTTCTTCACCCTTTTTGGTAAAAATATAGAGCATCTTACCGCTGCCTGTGCCGTAAAGAATATGATCCATAACCTCAGAGCTTGCAAAAATCAGAATCGCAGCATACATTGCACTGTCTACACTCTTAAAGACTATTGCTGCAGTAATTACAACCGCTGCATCACAAAGAAGAATCATAGTGCCCATAGTCATATGAGGCCACATCTTCTTAAGCAATCTGCCTAACACATCTGTTCCGCCTGACGTTGCACCACGGACAATTATGAGTGCAATTCCAGCACCACACATTGCACCGCAAAAAAGAGATGCAAGTAATTTATCGCCCGTATATGCACCGATTATTCCTGCATTCATTACCGAAGCAACACCATCTATGCACAACGAAAGAATAACAGTTGTCCACAAAGTTTTAAGCGTAAATGCTTTTCCTATAAAAATCCACGCAAGAATTATAAGTGGGATATTAAGCACAAGACCTGTCAGACCAACAGGAAATTGTGGTACAAGATAATTAATAATTATCGCAAGACCCGTAATTCCGCTTTGTGCTATGTTATTAGGTATCGCAAATATATTTACACCAAGTGCATAAAGAATACAACCTGCCAGATAGTAGATATTGTCAATCGCAAAATCTTTGATATTGAAATTTGTAAACAGAGATTTTAAACAATCACTCTTTTTCAAAGCAAAGCCTCCGTTAATCCGAAATAATTTTATAAAGCTCAACGATTCTGTCAATTTCATCAGACAGATATAAATACCCTATCAGTGCTTCAAAACCGGTCGCCTTATGATAATCACTCTGCGAAGCATTCTTCGGCAAATGTCCGACTTTTGCATTTCTGCCTCGCTTAAAAACAGTAATTTCTTTTTCAGTCAAAACCGGTAAAATCTTTTCCACAAACTCTGCCTGCGCTGACGCCTTAACCTTTTTAACAGCAAGGTTATGAAGGTCATTAGCCGGTCTGTTTGCATCACAGATAAGCTCCTCGCGTACAATCAGATCAAAAACTGTGTCACCGATAAAAGCGAGCGTGAGCGGGCTTAACTCATTTGGTTTTACTTCTTTATCTTTTAATAATCTTTCCATATCACTTTAAGGCACAAAATCAAACTCAAGATCGTAAATTGCAACAGTGTCGCCTTCCTGAATTCCTTTTTCTTCCAATGCATCAATTATACCGCTCGACTGTAATACACGCTGAAAATACTGCAGCGATTCATAATCATCGAGATCTGTTCTCTGAAGAATTTTAAGAAGCCATTCACCCTCAACGAAGTAAATATCATCTTCAACAGTAATTGTAAATTTACCGTTATTATCCTTTTCAAAGAACTCAGCAGGAATTTCCTCTTTTTCAAACTTCTTAATCGGAGGAAGTGTTGCTAGCTTAGCAGCAACTGCATTTATAACCTCCTGAGTACCCTCAACAATGGGAGCACACATAGTAAAGTACTGATAGCCGTTATCACTAAAATACTTTTCCAACTTTTCAAGTTGCTCATCAGAAGCAAGGTCAATTTTGTTACCTACAACAATCTGCGGTAAATCTGCCATTTCAGGATTGAACTTTACAAGCTCCGCATTGATTTTATTAAAATCTTCAATAGGATCTCTGCCTTCACTTCCCGCCGCATCAACAATGTGAACAAGCAAACGGCAACGTTCAACATGACGAAGGAACTCGTGCCCGAGACCAACGCCATCACTTGCACCTTCAATAAGACCGGGAATGTCAGCCATTACAAAAGAATTACCTTCACCCATTGAAACAACACCGAGAACCGGAGTTAGCGTTGTGAAATGATAATCCGCAATTACAGGTTTAGCCTGACTTACAACAGAAATCAAAGTAGATTTACCAACATTCGGGAAGCCAAGCAAACCAACGTCAGCGAGAAGTTTAAGTTCAAGTCTTACTTCCCATTCTTCGCCCGGAATACCTGGTTTAGAAAAACGAGGAGCCTGACGGGTCGGAGTTGCAAAGTGGGAATTACCCCATCCACCTCTGCCGCCCTTTGCAGCAATAAACTCATCATCGTCGGACATATCAGCCATTACCTTACCACTCTGCACCTCACGGATTATTGTTCCGCGGGGTACTTCAATAACAAGGTCTGCACCTTTTTTTCCGTTTCTGTGACCTGCCTGTCCGGGATCACCGTTCGGTGCTCTGTATTTACGTTTATAACGGAAGTCAGCAAGAGTGGAAAGATTGTCGTTTACTTTGAATACGACATTTCCGCCTCTGCCTCCGTCGCCACCGTCCGGACCACCTGCAGCAACATATTTTTCACGTCTGAAGGCGACGGCTCCATTACCGCCGTCACCTGCTTTAATTTTAATTTTCGCTATGTCAACAAACATAGTAATACCTCTGGTTTAATTTATTTAAGTTCTGCTCTTGCTGCCTTAATATTTGCAACAAACTGTTTAGCAGTCTCAGTGATTTTCTTATAATCACCTGTATTAGCTCCTGCAGTAAGTGAAGAACCTGCACCAACAGCAACAGCACCTGCCTTAATCCATTCACCTACATTATTTACATCAACACCGCCTGTAGGCATCATTTTAGCATACGGAATCGGTCCTCTTATATCCTTGATAATCTTCGGTCCGTAAAGGTCACCGGGGAACACCTTAAGAATATCTGCACCGTGCTCCATTGCCATAACACCTTCACGGACAGTCATAATACCGGGCATCATAGCAACACGGTAACGGTTACACATTTTAAGTGTTTCAAGATCAAGATACGGGCTGACAATGTACTGAGCACCGCTGAGCATAGCAATACGAGCAGTAGCGGCATCCATAACGGTACCTGCGCCAAGGATAATATCATTCTCATCGTACTTTTTAGCAAGTTCTTCAATAACTCTGTCAGCGTGAGGAACCGTAAAAGTAAGTTCAATCGCAGCTACTCCGCCTTCCATACATGCGTCAACAATACGTTCAGCCTTATCAGTGCTTTCAGCACGGACAACGGCAACGATACCGCAATCCTGAATTCTGGTTAAAATTCTTTCTTTATCCATTAGTAAACACTCCTTATCTCTGTACACGTGCACCTGCACCGCTGACAATACGTTCAACTTCTGACTTGCTTGCCATAGATGTATCACCGGGTGTAGTCATAGCCAACGCACCGTGAGCAACACCGTAATTAACAGCAGCCTGAGCATCACCTGTTGTCATAAGTCCGTAAACAAGACCTGATGCAAAACTGTCACCGCCGCCTACACGGTCATAAATTTCAAGTCCCGGAAGTTCCATACCCTTATGAATCTTTCCGTCTGCCCAACAAATTGCACTCCAATCATTAACTGTTGCTGTCTTGACTGTACGCAAGGTTGTAGCAATAACCTTGAAATTAGGATAAACCTTAACCGCATTCTCGATCATCTTGTAATAACCGTCAAGATTGAGTTCCTTGAGATTTTCATCGTTTCCTTCAACCTCAAGACCAAGACAAGCTGTAAAGTCCTCTTCATTACCGATCATAACATCAATATATTTTGCAATTTCTTTATTTACCTGTTGTGCCTTCTCTTTACCACCGATATCCTTCCAGAGTGAAGGACGGTAATTAAGATCGTAAGAAACAATCGTACCGTATTTCTTAGCAGCCTTGACAGCCTCAATTACAACTTCCGCTGTTGTATCAGAAAGAGCAGCAAAAATTCCGCCTGTGTGAAGCCATCTCACGCCAAGTGTACCGAAGATGTAATCCCAATCAATATCCCCTGCCTTAAGCTGAGATGCTGCTGTGTTACCACGATCAGAAACACCGACTGCACCACGGATACCATAACCTCTTTCGGTAAAATTCAAGCCGTTACGAACAGTTCTGCCGATACCGTCATACTTTGCCCACTTAACAAGAGAAACATCCACACCGCCCTGAAGCATAAAATCTTCAACAAGTCTGCCGACTTCATTATCGGCAAGCGCTGTGACGATAGCTGTTTTCATACCAAAGCAACGACGCAAACCTCGTGCTACATTGTATTCTCCGCCGCCTTCCCATACACGGAAGCTTCTTGCAGTCTTAATTCTTGAATCACCCGGATCAAGTCTCAACATAACCTCACCGAGTGAAATCATATCAAACGCGCATTCATTCTGCGGTCTTAATTTCAAATCCATCGAATCAATCCTTTCTTAAATTACACACCCGAATACGCGTTGAAACCACCGTCAACAGCAATAGTTGTGCCTGTGACAAAACCTGAATATTCTTTGTCACAAAGGAAAAGAAGTGCACCTGAAAGTTCCTCAGGCTCACCAAAACGTCCCATCGGAGTTGCAGCAAGAATTTTACCCGTTCTTGCTGTAGGTGTACCGTCTTCATTCCAGAGAAGAGCTTTATTCTGCTGAGTTGAAAAGAATCCGGGAGCAATCGCATTTACACGAATACCCATATCGGCAAAGTGTACAGCCATAAACTGTGTAAAGTTAGCAACCGCAGCTTTAGCAGCTGAATATGCCGGAATTTTTGTAAGCGGACGGAAAGCATTCATTGATGTTACCATAATGATGCAACTGTCCTCTTTCATTGCCATATCCCGTGCAAAAATCTGTGTCGGAATAAGAGTTCCGAGGAAATTAAGATTAAACACAAAAGATATGCCCTGAGGATCAAGATCAAAGAAAGTTTTAACATTCTCATCTTTCTCAATAAGATCAATTTTCTCAAGAGTTTCTTTTGTAGTTGTTCCTTTCGGATTATTACCGCCTGCACCATTAAGAAGAATATCGCAGGTACCTAATTTTTCAGCAATTATATCTCTTGCCTTCTGCATACTCTCAGTTTCAAGCACATTACAACCAACTGCTATAGCAGTACCGCCGTCTGCATTGATTTCATCTGCAACAGCCTGTGCAGCTGCTTCATTAAGGTCAAGAACTGCAACCTTAACACCCTGCTTTGCAAGTGTTTTTGCAAAACCTGAGCAAAGAACACCGCCGCCACCGGTAATTACTGCAACTTTATCTTTAAGACTTTTATGCTCTGTCATATTTATGCCTCCGTTTTATTCGATTTTTCTACTGCTTCCCACAGACCGTTGAGGTAAGCTGCACCAAGTGCACGGTCATAAAGTCCGTAACCTGGTCTGGCAACTTCGCCCCAGATCATTCTTCCGTGGTCAGGACGAATATAGCCGTCAAAACCTGCATCCTGCAAAGCCTTGACAATTTCATACATATCAAGAGAGCCATCGGAAGAAAGATGTGATGTTTCATTAAACCAGCTTTCACGGATCTGTACGTTTCTTAAATGTGCAAAGTAAATTCTGTCCCCGACTTCACGAATCATGGCCGGAAGGTCGTTCTTTGAACTTGCACCGAGTGAACCCGTACAGAATGTAAGTCCGTTATAAGGTGAATCTACAAGCTTAAGGAATTTTCTGATATCCTCAATATTCTTAATAATTCTGGGAAGGCCAAAAATATCCCACGGCGGATCATCAGGGTGAATAGCCATTCTGACATCGCACTCTTCACATACAGGAATAATCTCTTCAAGGAAGTGTTTGAGGTTTGCCCACATATCCTCAGAAGTAATATTCTTGTATTTTTCAAAAAGTTCTTTGATTTCGCCCATACGTTCAGTTTCCCAACCCGGCATAGCATAGCCATTGGAATTGTCATCAATTTCTCTGAACATATCTTCAGGACTCTTACCCTCAACCTGAACACCGTTGTAGCTAAGGCAGGTAGCACCGTTACCCATATCCATAGCAAGATCGGTTCTTGTCCAGTCAAAAACAGGCATAAAGTTATAACAAATAACTTTAACACCGGCTTTTGCAAGGTTTCTGATACTTATTTTATAATTCTCTATATATTTTTCAGCTGTGGGTGCACCAAGTTTAATGTCCTCGTGAACATTCACACTTTCAATGCACTCCATTGTAAGACCCGCTGCCTCTATTTCTTTTTTCATATCCATGATCATATCAAGAGGCCATGCTTCGCCCGCAGGCAAAGCGTGAAGAGCAGGAATAACACCGACAACGCCCGGCACCTGACGGATCTGTTCAAGTGAAACAGTATCCTTTTCTTCGCCGAACCATCTCATTGTCATCTGCATAAAATCAATCCTTCTTTAAATATATTTTTTCTCCTGTAGCGGATGATTTGAAAATCGCTAGAAATTCATCAACTGCTTTTCCGCCTTCAATAGCATCTATCGGGAATCTTATATCTTTTTCAATACAGTCATAAAAGTCACTGATAAGTGAATCATGGCCCTTTCCCCAATAGTTTTTACCAACAAAGCCTGCATTATCGGCTAAATGCAACTGTTCAACTTCTCCGTCTTTAATAACATAGGCATTATCACCCTCAAGACGAATAACAGCCTTTTCACAGACTATGTCAATCAGAACTGGAAGATTTGCAGTAAAGGCTGTAGTCGCCTCATAAACAGCAATCATACCGTCTTCATACTCAAACAAAGCATGTACTGTGTCTTCAACCTCAATTACACCTTTAAGATGGTCATTGAATACGTGACCTGTAACAGCTTTTACATTTTTACCGACAAGATATCTTAAAAGATCCTGAGTATGTATTGCCTGATTAACAACTACACCGCCACCCTCTTTTTCAAGAGTTCCGTGCCAATCGTCGCTATAATAATCTTCACCGCGCTCCCAATGAACACAAGCTCTTGCAGAAGTAATTTTTCCGTAAACTTCTTTTTCCAGCAAATCTTTAACCAACAAGGCTGATTCATTATATCTGTTCTGGAAACATACACCGAACTTAGCATCACTCATAAGCTGTGCCAGACGAAGACGTGAAAGGCCGTCAGCTGAAATAGCACACGGCTTTTCACATAAAACATTAACGCCCTGTGTCAATGCCTTCACCGACATATCCACATGCAGATAATGTGGTGTACAAATATGTACACTATCAGGTTTATCTTCTGAAAGCATCGCTTCAAAATCATAATAAGCTTTGCAATTGTATTCACGCGCTGCTGCATCTGCACGGTCTTTTTTAATATCAACAACTGAAGAAATGGTTACAGAATCAATTTCACTTAAAGCTTTAAGATGGCTCTTTGATACTCCACCGCAGCCAACAACCGAAACTCTCATAAACAAAACCCCTGATAAATTAATATGTACTGCTCATGTCCTCATTAACAACAGAAACAACATCTTCTTTTGCTTTTGATGAGGCAACCTTCTGCATAAGAAGCTCATAATACTTTTCCTCATCAATAGGAAGTTCAACTGATTCACCTGTCCAGCTTGAATAGTGAGCAGCATTTGAAATCATAAGACCTCTGATGCCTTCTTCTCCGTTAGCAACAAGCGGTGAACCGTAGAGTATATGGTCAGCAAATGCGTTCAAAACACCGGTATGCTGATCATTCTTGCCGTCAGTTTCAACTTCAATTTCTTTTACATCAATGTTTGTAAATCCATTTGCACAGTTTGCAATATTTTCAGCAAGTGATTCTTCAAGCTCATAAAGCTTAATAACCTTACCGTTTTCACAAACAAGTTTTGCCTTATCCATTGTAATTTCAAGTCTGTTTGAACCGGGATAATCGCCGGTAGTTGTTATAAACACACCTGTTGCACCGTTCGGATACTCAGCATAAATAGTAACATCATCTTCAACTTCAATATCGTGCCATTTACCTTCATGGCAGAATGCACGGATTTTTGAGGGCATACCACAAATCCACTGCCAGAGGTCAAGCTGGTGTGGGGACTGATTGAGAAGAACGCCGCCGCCTTCGCCAACCCATGTTGCACGCCATCCGCCTGAGTTATAGTAAGCCTGAGTACGGTACCAGTCAGTTATAATCCAGTTAACACGACGGATCTCACCATACTGCTTGCCGTCAACAATTTCTTTGATTTTTCTGTATACGCAATTTGTTCGCTGATTAAACATCATTGCAAAAGTCTTATCCTGCTTCGCAGCATATTCGTTCATTTCACGAACCTGTTTAGTGTAAACACCTGCGGGCTTTTCAGAAACAGCGTGAAGACCGTTTTTAAGAGCCTCAATTACAAGAGGCGGATGGAAGTAGTGCGGAACACATATGATAACCGCATCAACCTCACCGCTTTCGATGAGTTCTGTTGCAGAATTGAATCTCTTTGCAAACGGAAGATTTTCCTTTGACCACTCAAGCTTTTCAGGAACTATATCCGCAACTGCAGTGATACGCATTTCTCTGACATCACCGTTAAGGAAATTTCTTGCGTGTGCAGTACCCATATTACCCATTCCGATAATACCGAATCTGATCGGCTGAACTTCTTCGGCAACCGCGTGCATAGCATCAGCGGCAGCCTTGAAAGAATCTGCGTGAGTTGCATATGTGTGGACTTTCATTGCGTTTGCAGTCTCGTCATCAGTTTCGAGATTTGAAAGTCCGTCAAACACTTTAAGGTGAGGTTCAAGAGACAGAATTGCAACCTGCTCACGCTTATCAAATCTTTTAAGAATCTCAACAAGTCTTCCGTCACCCTGACCCGCAGGAACAACTTCAGCACTGTTGTAAAGAGCATCTTTAACGTGGAAATACTCAATGTAATCCTCAAGAAGGTCATAAGCTTTAACTGTATCAACACCGCACTGAATAAAATTAGCGGGATCAAAAACTGCTCTGAGTTTGCCTTCACAAGCCTCAAGAACATCAAGGCATCGCTCAGCAGTATCACCATAGATACCCTTTTCATTTTCGTGGCAACAGATAAGTCCGTTAACATCAGCATACTCAACCAACGCTTTGACACGACGGATCACTTCATCTCTGTATGCTGCAAAGTCGTCACCCTCGTCAAAATAGAAGCTGAACATTCTGATATATTTTGCTTCAAGAATTTTTGCTACTTCAACAGTATTTTTAAACGCTTCAAAGTGAGGTTCAAAATCGTCTTTAATGTTAATTTTTCCATAGCCTGAACCGATTGATGATACTTTCATACCCTCTTTATCGATTTCTACTTTCATCTCTTTTGCCTGTTCCGGAGTGAGGATATTGATGTTGAGGTCATTACCAAAGCCTCTCAACTCCATATGTGTTATACCGTTCTTTTGGCAGGCAGCCATCTGACCGGCAATTGTAGCTTCTCCTGATTCATCACAGAATGCAGAAAATATAAAATGTGCCATATTACCTCTCCTTTAACTCGTGATTAGCGTATTGTACATATACACTGTTGTATTATAACATATATAGTAACAAAAATAAAGTAAAAATGTAAAGAAAATTCAATTTTTTGAACAAAAAATGCACCCTCAATGAGTGCATTAATTCATTATGAAATCCAAATAAATTCGTTCTTATTTTGTCTTATATAATCCGCAGCGAATGAATAAATCTCATCACCTTTTTCAGCAATTATTGATTTAAATTCATTATCAAAGCTATCAATTCTTTTATCATCAACAGATACAGTTTCATCATTTTCATCAAACATACTGTATGCTTGAGAAAAAACTTCTGCAAACCTTCCGCCGATAACATGTGAAACTGCTTTGTTTGCAGTAGAAAGGAGTGGCTCACCGTTAGCACGGAAGAAGTCTGAAAGAGAGTTTTTACTGTCTTCAAAAACATAGCCGAGGGCATAAACAAACTGCTTGACTTCACTTAAATTATTAAAAGCCTTAACCATATCCTCTGCAGTCTCGATTGATTGTTGGATATGCGCACACATTCCCACGACGAGTCGATAATTATCTTCAAGCTCAGAAAACATAGCTTCATCTACATTTTTGAATTCTTTTCTTAACGCTTTTTCGCGCTCAATATCTGCAATGATACGTTCGCGCTCAGCACTTCTTTTTTTACCCGAAGTCAGTGCCATAAAAAACACAAAAATGGTCAGAACAGCAAGTAAAACGAGGGCAACTCCTGCAATCGGATATTGTGAAATATACTCAATCATTATGTTCATTCTCCCAATAATTTTTTATAAATTTCGCCTTTTTTAAAGCCTGAAATTTTTGCTGCCTGTTTAGCAGATTCACTTAACGAAAGTCCGTTTTCGGCACTCTTTTTTGCAAGTTCTACGGCATCCTCAATGGTCATTTTTTCATCATTTTCGGCAACTTCAGCCCCGTGTATTACAAGAACTATTTCACCTTTAAGACCACCCTCACCATAAAGACTTACAGCTTGTGAAAGCGTTGTTTTTATAACATCTTCATGAAGTTTGGTAATCTCCCTGACGATTGCAATTTCACGGTCACCAAAAGCAGAATACATATCTTTCAGTGTTGCAGCAAGCTTATGCGGTGCTTCGTAAAAAAGCATTGTTCGGGTCTCATTTTTAAGAGAATTAAGATGCTCCCTTCTGCTCGGTTTATTGACACTGAGAAAACCTTCAAAAGTAAATCTTCCCGACGGCATACCCGACAATGCAAGTGCCGTTGTAAATGCACACGGCCCCGGTACGGACTCAACCTTAATTCCGTTATCGTGACAAAGCTTAACAAGGTCTTCACCCGGATCGGAAATCGCAGGCATACCTGCATCAGTAACCAAAGCACAGGTCTCACCTGCAAGGATTCTTGAAACTATCATCTCACCGCGTTCGCGACGGTTATGTTCAAAGTAACTGACCATATTCTTTTTTATCCCGAAATGGTTTAAAAGTTTAACAGTAACACGCGTATCTTCAGCGGCAATGAAATCACAGTTATTAAGGGTTTCGACCGCACGCGGAGAAAAATCACCAAGATTACCAATCGGTGTACCTACAACAAATAGTTTACTCACTTCGTATTCTCCTTATATTCTCCGTAAATTTTTATAACCTCTTCTGACAACTCTCCGTCATCAGCGTACATAACAAGCATAGGTTCAACATTGAGATATGGCTTACTGCCCTTTTTGCCTTCAATCAGGAACAGCCACGGACGTGTTTCAGGTCGCTTAACAACAAAACGCAGTCTTTTGGGTTCAATACCGGCCTGTTTCATTGCGTAAATTGTATCGCTCAGACGCTCTGGTCTGTTACACATACATAACCTTCCGCCAAAATTCAGAAGATGTGCAGCCGCCTGAGTAATATCATTCAGATTGCACTCAATCTCATGACGTGCAATAAGATCTGCCTGAGTTGTACTCTTAATACCGCTGTCAGCTGCTTTATACGGCGGATTCATTGTCACCACATCCATAGTTGCGTGTCCAAAAACATCCTTTACATTCTTGAGATTCATATTTATGAACGAGATTTTATCTTCAGCAGAACTTAACTTTGCTGATTCAACTGCCTGTTCAAAACCCTGCTTCTGAAGCTCAACACCCCAGATATATTCAGCGTTGCCGTTCCTGTACCACAGCATAGGAATTATTCCGCATCCCGTGCCGAAATCACAGGCTTTTTCTTTACGCTTCGGTGAGGCAAAATCAGCAAGCAGAACAGCATCCGTACCAAAACCGTGTTCATCTGAAACCAATACAGTTACACCGCTTCCCAGGTATTCTTTTCTGAAATCTGCCATATTATCACCTCGTGGTCAATTATACTACTAAAGTAAAATCTTGTCAAAACAAAGAAAAACAGGGTGGATCAAAAAATCCACCCTGCAAGTTAAAACCGATTATTCCTCAACGGGAGCTGCTACCGGGCAAGCGTCTGCACAAGCGCCGCAAGAAACGCAAGCATCAGCATCGATTTCATACTTACCGTCGCCTTCTGCAATAGCACCTACCGGGCACTCTGCCTCACAAGCACCGCAAGAAATGCAATCATCAGTAATTTTAAATGCCATTTTGTTCATCCTCCTTGTCCCAGATTTGACACTATTGTATCATAACCGCACAAAAATGCAATAGTTTTTACAAAAATTCATCAAATATTCATAAGATTTCTGTCCCCTGATAATAATGTGTCAATATTTCACGATAATCCGCCCCCTGTCTTGCCATATAATCAGCACCGTATTGGCTCATTCCGACACAATGACCGTTGCCGTAGGTTTCGATATATATTTTTTCATCATCTGATTCAATATCAAAACAGCAGCTCCTGAGATTCAATGCCGTTCTGAAATCCTGAGAAGAAATCTCATTATCACACACTTCAACACTTTTTATGTATCCACTGTCAATTTTATCAACTTTTCCGATCCAATCAGTTTCATCTCCGTCGATGGTAATTCCATCAATTTTAGTTATTTTCTCTTCAAAATCACTATATGAAAATTCATATTTCTTGCTGTAGTCAACAGAAAGTTTGTCCCCCGGACTTTCAACCTCAGAAAGATACGAAAGGTCTTTTTTCCATACAGTCAACGAGCTTTGTGTCCTGCCTGAATTAAGGTCATGATACACCGCTAATATCGGCTTACCCTCGTAATATATAGCCTGGCCATAAACTGCATCAACAGTTTTTTCTGCTATTTCTTCATATTTATCAAAATTTTTATCCCACTTTTCTTTTCTCTCTCCCTGTGTCAGATACCCTTGATGAACCGCAGGATCATCGGTTATATCTGCACCGTCATACTTACCATTTGAAGCATTATCTCTGACATACAGTGAATAGGTATAGCACGCAATCGTCTGAGCCTTCAATGCTTCGTCATGGTACGTCATATCCATTTCAGCAGCCAAAGCACCTATCAGATATTCACGTGTATCTATCTTCTCAACACTTCCGTTTTCTGTTTTCATTACACTGATAAAATCATCTGAACGAACCGTTGTTTCTGTGGCATCCCCTACAGTTTCATCTGCAGATTTCATATAAAACAACGGGGTCAGAATCATTAACGTTGCCAGTATTGAACAAATTACAAAGTTTCTTCGCATCCTTCATCCCTCCGGAACAATAATATTCAGACAAGCATAAAAAAATAACCGTTCAAATACACATATTTTCGTTGCAAATTTCTTGACTTTACAAGACATATTATAGTATAATATTTTGAAATTCTATTTGGCGGTGAAACTATGAGTTCTTATATAACTCCAATTACTAATGATAACGTCGAGTTCCTTGTCGGTGAACTTGTAAAGAATAATCAGATCAACTCCAATGACTTTGTAAAGTTCGGTGTAAAACGCGGTCTCAGAAATTCTGACGGCACCGGTGTTATGGCAGGTCTTACAAAGGTCAGCTCCGTAAACGGTTATTTCATTGATGACGGTGAGCGTGTTCCTATGGAAGGTAAACTTTACTTCCGCGGTGTTAACATCAAAGACATTGTAAATAACTGTAAAACTGAGAACCGTTTCGGTTTTGAGGAAGTTGCGTGGCTTTTGATTTTCGGTTCACTTCCGACACCTGCACAATTGCAGAAATTCAATGAAATTCTTGCTGAATGCAGAAATCTGCCGGAAGATTTCATTGAAGATATGATTATGAAAGCACCCTCACCGAACATAATGAACAAAATCACCCGTTCTGTTCTCGCACTTTATTCATATGACGATAATCCTGATGACCCTTCTATTGAAAACACAGTAAGACAGTCTATCCAGATTCTTGCTCAGATCCCCGTAATCATGTCTTATGCATATCAGGTTAAGAGACGTCATTATTACAAAAAGAGCATGTATATCCATCCCACAAAACCAAATCAGTCAACAGCCGAGTCTGTACTTCGTTCAATGCGTTCAGATAAGACCTTTACTGATGAAGAAGCAAAGCTCCTAGACCTTTGTCTTATGGTTCATGCTGAGCACGGCGGCGGTAACAACTCTACTTTTGCTACAAGAGTACTTACATCCAGCGGCACAGACACTTACGCTGCCATTGCAGCAGGTATCGGTGCGCTTAAAGGTCCGAAACACGGTGGTGCAAACATTAAGACCGCAGAAATGATCAAGTACATCCAGGAAGGTGTAGAAGATACAAGCAACGAAGGTCAGGTAGCAGATTTTCTTGCAAAAATCATCCGTAAAGAAGCCGGTGACCGTTCAGGTCTCATTTATGGTATGGGTCATGCTGTTTATACCCTTTCCGATCCCCGTGCAGTAATACTTAAAGAGGAAGCTCGTAAATTTGCTTATAAGTGCGGTTACGAAGAAAAGTTTGAACTTATCAATATGATTGAGAAGCTTACACCTGAGGTATTTGCATCAATTAAAGGAAGCAACAAGCCAATATGTGCAAATGTTGACCTTTATTCCGGACTTATTTATGAAATGCTGAGAATTCCTGAAGATATTTATACTCCGTTGTTCACTACTGCAAGAATTGCAGGTTGGTCAGCTCACAGACTTGAAGAACTTATGACAGGCGGCAAAATTATCCGCCCTGCTTATAAGAGCGTTTCAACAAGAAGAGAATACATCCGACCGGAAGACCGAATTGACGAATTTGTACCTGATGCACACTATATTCCGTTTGAAGAAAGGATTACAAAATAAGGTGAATTCTATGAACAAACTTAAACATCCTATTTATCAAGTGCCTCTTTTTGCAACACTTGCAGCTGTTCTTATAGCAATTCCCCTTCGAGTATATCAGTATTTTAAGCTTATCAATCCCGAGACGGGATTCTATGACGAAACTGATCTTTCTGTTTTTGTTGTTTATGCCGTTCTTGCAATTGCAATGTTTGTCTGCATCGGATTTGCTTATATCAAAAACAAAACCTTTAAACCCGTTGAAGACAACAAAAAATCAATGCCTTATATCGTTATGAGCCTTATTATGGCAACAGGCATATGCGTTGATTCATTCGGTATGATCTCTGACTATTTTGAGTTGTTTACTGCCGGAACCGGTGCTTATGTCAATGTTTCCGATTATGTATCTGCTCAGGGCGGAACACTTATGCTCCTTCAGGCAATTTTCGGAATTCTGTCTGCTGGTTATTTCGTAATTTCAGGACTGACATCATTAAATAAAATCAATGCGCCGAAATTGAAGTTTCTTGCACTTGCACCTGTAGGTTGGTGCATTTTCCGCTTACTGTTCAGATTTAAGCGCACAATCAGTTTTGTAAACGTTTCCGACCTTTTACTCGAAATGTTTATGATCGTTTTTGTTATGATGTTCTTCCTTGCACTTGCGCAGGTTAATTCAAAAATCGATGCAAATACTGTTTTTTGGAAGCTCTTTGCATACGGCTTCCCTGCTGTACTGTTCTCACTCGTTTGCTTCCTGCCGAGATTTATCCTTGTTATCACAGGAAATTCTGAATTAATCAATGCGGCATATCTGCCCAATTTCAGTGATTTTACTTTTGCAATTTACACAATATATATCTGCATTTCAGCAGCAAAGGCAAAAACATCAGTAAAAGACTGAATAATCCCATTATACGGAGTTTGAAATATGTTTTTAGAAAACGTTAAAATTGCAGCTCAGCAAGTAGGTATTCTTTATATAATCGTTCTTGTTGGTGCTATATGCGATAAAATCGGAGTTTTTACTGAGAAGACTGCTAAAGCTTGTACAGACTTACTTTTTTATATAATTACTCCGTGCGTAATTATCCGTTCATTCCTGACACAGGAATTCACTAAAGAAACAGGTTTAAGCTTGTTGACTGCAGTAGGTTTCGGTTTTCTTCTTCATTTTGTTGCGATAGCACTTAACACACTTCTTTATTTCAAAGCAGATAAAGAAAAAAACTGTATCTACAAATACAGCTCAATTTACGGTAACGTCGGTTATATGACTCTTCCGTTAACTGAGGCAATACTCGGCAGTGAAGGCGTATTTTACTGTTCTGCCGTTGTAATGGCTTTTAATGTTGTATCATTCACGCACGGTGTGTATATGATGGATAGCAAATCCGGCAAGTTTGATCCTAAAAAGTTGCTTTTCAATCCTGGTGTTATTTCTGTTCTTATCGGCCTTCCTCTGTTTCTGCTAAAAATAAAACTACCTGAAATAGTTTATCAGCCGATCGATTTTATTGCTGAAACACAGACTCCGGTAGCTATGCTTATTTTCGGCACATTCCTTGCACACACACAACTCAGCGATGTATTTAAGCACAAAAAAATTCTGCTTGTTGCGCTATCAAAACTCATAATACTACCCGGAATTATGATAGTAATATATAAATTGGCAGGTCTTACCGGCACATTGCTTACTGCTCTCACCATATCATCATGTGCTCCGACTGCAAATAACACAGTAATGTTTGCCGCTAAGTACGATAAAGATACCGGTCTGGCTGCACAGGTTGTTGCAACGGTTAGTTTTATATCAATAATAACCATGCCGATTATTATTGCTGCCGTGCAGACTATCGCTTAAGGATTCTTATATGACTGATAAAATTCTATCTGAAATTTCACCTGTTTTCGGCTTTTGCCCGTTTAAAAAAATCGAAGATTCACTGATCGATTGCAGAGCAAAAAACAGAATACCGGAAAAAGCTGAAACTGTTATTGTGATTCTGTTTCCGTATTATCTCGGTGAAGATGCATATAACGGGTCAGATATTTCCAAATATGCAGTAGTTCCTGATTATCACAAATCAATCGGCAAACTGTTGCAGAATACTGCGGATAAACTAAAAGATGCATATCCCGATGAAGAGTTTATAGCTTTTACTGATAACTCCCCTATCCCAGAGGTAAAAGCTGCAACATTATCAGGGCTTGGCGTCAAAGGCCTTAACGGACTTTTTATAAACAAAACTTACGGTTCCTGGGTATTTATAGGTGAAATAGTCACAACAAAAAAATATAAATATACAGAACCTGACCAGAATAATCTTATATGCTGCGGATGTGGTAAATGTGTTACCGCATGCCCCACCAAAGCAATCGGAACAAACGGTATCACGCCCGAATTATGTTTATCGTTTATCACACAAAAAAAAGGTGAACTCACCCCTGAACAGGAACAGCTTATCAGAAACAGCGGCTGTGCATGGGGTTGTGATATATGCCAGAATGTATGTCCGATGAACGACAAAGCTGTAGCCGATCCTGTTGCAATTTTCAAAAACGGTATACAGACAAAGATTCGCGCAGACGGAGATATATCTGACCGTGCCTATGCCTGGCGCGGTGAAAAAGTAATAAAACGCAATATCCGAATACTTGAAACAAAGAAGGGTGACTGACATGAAACTTATCGTTGCAATCATCAACAGTGACGATTCTCAGAATGTTCTGAGTGAAATCACAAAAGCAGGTTTTTACGCTACCAAGCTCTCAACAACCGGTGGCTTTTTGCGTACAGGAAACCTTACACTCCTGATGGGTGTTGAAGACGAAAAAGTTGATGAACTTCTCGCTTTGCTCAAGGCTAACTGCCGTAAAAGAGAAGAACTTACTCCTGTTATGCCTTCAATCGAGGGGGGCATTATGCCTGCCATCCCCGTGCCAATCACCGTTGGCGGTGCGACAGTATTTGTAATCGATGTCGAGCAGTTCCATAAAATGTAACTGATGCAGGTATTTTTATGAATACAAAATTTTACGATAATGTAAATGAACTTATAAAAAACAAAAAACTGCCCCACGCAATCCTTATTGATGGCGGCAGCGCTAAAATGCGCGATGAAGCGTCACAGTATTTATCAAACGCTTTTTTGTGCAATAACGGCATTCCGTGCGGTGTATGCTCGAACTGCATCAAAACTAAGAACCACACACATCCCGATGTTCTTATTTCAGATCCCGAACTCATCGGTGAAAAAACATTCAGGATTCAGGTTGTGCGTGACATCCGTTCGGATGCATATATTATGCCAAATGAAGCACAGCACAAGGTATATATATTGAAACAAGCTGATAAGATGAATCTTGCAGCACAGAATGCTCTTTTAAAAATCATCGAAGAGCCTCCTTCTCACGCCCGTTTTATCCTTGTTTGCGAGTCCAGAGCAGCTTTACTCGAAACCATGATGTCTCGAGTAACACCTTTCAATCTTGGTGCTGACGATTATGAAATCACAGACGAATATCTGCAAAAAGCAGATGAACTTGCTGAT
Organism: Acutalibacteraceae bacterium; assembly: GCA_045648745.1. Lineage (GTDB taxonomy): Bacteria > Bacillota > Clostridia > Oscillospirales > Acutalibacteraceae > CAG-488. The sequence continues at coordinate 33,534 of JAZROM010000076.1, forward strand.
AAACTTCTTGTCGCACTCGCAGGTGTAACGGAACTTGAATTTATGAGGCTTACAGCACAGTTTGAGAAAGACAAAGAATTGCTGTCCCCTGTTCTTTCAGCAATGCAGCTTATATTAAGGGATGCAGTGGCAACCAGTTCTTCAAGTCGACAATTGTTAAGTACACACTCAGCGACAGCAGAATTGCTTGCTTCAAAATTACCTTTGCACACATTAATAGAACTTGTTGCTGTAACCGAGCACTTCTTCGATTGTCTTCATAAAAACGCTAACAGAAATCTGCTTATAACAAGGTTATGCAGTGTTATGAGAAACACGGCATACGGAGCATAAGCTTTATATATTACGGAGGAAACTAACTATGGAAGTAGTAGGAATACGCTTTAAAGAGGTCGGAAAGATTTACTATTTTGATCCTCTTGACATTAAATTTAAAAAAGGTGATTATGCAATCGTCGAGACTGTCCGCGGTGTCGAGTGCGGCGAGGTTGCGATGGAAAACCGTGAGATCGAAGATGATGAAATCATAAAGCCACTTAAGCCGATTATCCGACTCGCCACCCCCGAAGACATTGCCACTCTTGAAAGCAATAAGCAAAAAGAAAAAGATGCTTTTGAAATCTGTCTTAAAAAGATTGCAGCTCACAAGCTTGATATGAAGCTTGTTGATGTCGAATATACATTTGACGGCAGTAAGGTGCTTTTCTATTTCACATCGGACGGAAGAGTAGACTTCCGCGAGCTTGTAAAAGATCTTGCAAGTGTTTTCAGAATCCGAATCGAGCTTCGTCAGATTGGTGTTAGAGACGAATCAAAGATGAAGGGCGGACTCGGAATCTGCGGCAGACCGTTCTGTTGCAACAGCTTCCTCGGTGATTTTCAGCCTGTATCCATCAAAATGGCTAAAGAGCAGGGACTTTCACTTAATCCCACTAAAATCAGCGGAACCTGCGGAAGACTTATGTGCTGTCTTAAGTATGAGCAAAACGCATATGAACATCTTCTTCACGTTACTCCTAAGGTCGGTGCAATTGTCGATACACCACAGGGTAAAGGAACGGTTGTAGAAGTCAATCTTCTTAAGGGTATGCTTAAAATCCGTCTGGACAGATATCCTGAAGCTGCACCCGCCGTTTATAACAGAAAAGAAGTTAAACTTATCAAAGACAAGCGAATTACAGTTGATAAGTCTGAAATTGAAGCATTGAAAGATATTGAATAAAAGATAAACGGTCGGATTTCTCCGACCGTTTGCTTTTTTATAAACTTATTGAGCAATTCTTACCGGCAGTAATTCCGCTTGCCCACGCCCACTGAAGATTAAATCCTCCGCAAGGTGCGTCAACATCGAGCAGTTCGCCCGTACAGTACAGTCCTTTTACAAACTTTGATTCAAGTGTTGAACCGTCAAATTCACTGTTGTCAGCTCCACCCACAGTTATCTGTGCATTTTCAAATCCTTTAGTTCCCGTAACAGTAAAGCTGAAAGATTTAAGACTTTCCGAAAAAACTGTTAATGTTGCGGTTATAAAAACCCGCTGCAAAATATAAGAATTCTGATGAAAAGGAAGCGTAAAAATGCATACTATTGAAGAAGATATCGAAAGAATCCTTATTTCCGAAAAGGACATCAAAAAAGCCGTTAAAAAAATGGGCAAACAGATAAGCAAGGATTATGACGGAAAAAATCTTATGCTTGTTGCTGTTCTTAAAGGTTCCGTTATTTTCATGGCCGACCTTATGAGAGCGATCTCCATCCCGATAAACATTGAC
>JAZROM010000077.1:0-9501 GCA_045648745.1 Acutalibacteraceae bacterium
TGCTCGTGATCACGAAGACGAAGGTATTCGTCCTTGATGCCGAGTGAAAGAAGCCACTTGTGACAGTAATCTTTCCAGTATGCGAACCAGTCAAGCTCTGTACCGGGTTTGCAGAAGAACTCAAGCTCCATCTGCTCGAACTCACGAGTACGGAAAATGAAGTTACCCGGAGTGATTTCGTTTCTGAAAGATTTACCGATCTGGCATACACCGAAGGGTACCTTACGGCGTGTTGTACGCTGAACATTCTGGAAGTTAACGAAAATACCCTGTGCAGTTTCGGGACGAAGGTAAAGCTCGTTCTTTGCATCTTCTGTAACACCCTGGAAAGTCTTAAACATAAGGTTGAACTTACGGATGTCTGTAAAGTTCTGACCGCCACAATCGGGGCAGACGATGCCGTTGTCTGCGATGTACTTGCTCATTTCCTCAAAGCTCCAACCCGCAGGGTTAACGCCTGTATCCTCGATGAGCTTGTCTGCTCTGTGACGTGTCTTACAGTCCTTACAGTCCATAAGAGGGTCAGAGAAACCGCCTACGTGACCTGAAGCTACCCAGATCTGCGGATTCATAATGATTGCAGAGTCAAGACCAACATTGTACGGGTTTTCCTGAACGAATTTCTGCCACCATGCACGCTTAACGTTGTTTTTGAATTCAACGCCGAGAGGGCCGAAATCCCAGGAGTTTGAAAGTCCGCCGTAAATCTCACTGCCAGGGTAGACAAAGCCTCTGCCCTTACAGAGAGCGACGATTTTTTCCATTGTTTTTTCTGTGTTGGAAAGCATAAAACCAATTCTCCCTCATTATATAAATTTCATATTACGCTATCATAAATTATATTCGAATATACAAAAACTGTCAATTAACAAAGTGTACGAATGACAGCATTTGTGACCGCGAAAATGTGGTTAATTTGTTATTTTTTTGTCATATAAAAAACACCCTTCACAAGAAGGGTGTTTTTACTGTAAAGCACATACAATTATTATATAGAAAATATACTTGTGTTTTTCGCAATCTGATTTGATCAGGTCAACGGTTTTTGTGTCATTTAAACACAGAATACCGAGGAATAACGGAATACTCAGGCAGAAAACAGCGAACAACGACCAACCGAAAAGAACTGTTGTCAGGATTGTTGCCGCAACGAATACTGCAATGCAGATGCTGAGTACGACTTTATTTGTGTCGATGCTTCTGAAAAGTCTGGATGCGAGGTAAATTGATGCAATTATCAGTGCAGGTGGGTTTTTGAATTGAACAAGCAGATAATTCAGGTTTTCTTTGATGTAACCGTCATCTGTAATCAGAAGATAAAGACTGACCCCTGAGCAAATTACGCTGACTGCAATCGAAATAATTGCAAGATTTTTGTGAGACAATCCTTTTTTGTTTTCTTTATGCTTTGCTGATAATGTTTGCGCAACAGAAAAACAAAGAAGGAACACACTGTAACAAATCGCAATCTTAAGATTAAGAAAACACAGCACGGGAGCAGCTGCAATACAGAACGGCAGTTTTTTTCTGTCCGTGAAAGCAAAGATACTTGCAAAGAAAACTGCTGCAGCCGCTGCAGTGAGAACTTGTTTTACATCATTATGAACGGAACGGAAAATCCCGAACAAAGTCTGATATCCGACAGCCGTTACAAAAAATGCCGTAAGAGTCTTTTTGACGGGAGCGTTTTCAGCAAACAACCTGTCTGCCATAAAAATAACGATTGCAACCGCAACAAAGTATACAAGCGAAAACAGATTGTGATTCTGATAGGTGAGAATTGCAGAATAAACGAGATAACAGATAATACCTGCAATTTTTTCTTTCTTAACAAGGTTTGTCAAAATCTCACCCCCGAAAGCACAATTCTTGCAACGGCAATTCCGTAAAATGCAAGGATCGTTTTGTTTTCAGAAATTCTGATTTTTGTCTGTTCACAGACATTGCATAAGGTTTCGTCCTTTTCTTTAACAAAAAATAGCAACAGGAAAAGAACGCTTAACAGCCAGTGCATCGAAAATCTTTCTGTATCGGTTGAAAACAGAAGCTGCAAAATAAACAGCGGAGTTGTCATCAGTGAGCAGAAATAAATGAACTTCCTGCCGTAATTTTTTTCTTTGCCAAAGGATTTACACAAGACATAAATGATAGGAGAAAGTACAAGAATATTTGAAACAGTAAAATAAACTATGCTTTGTATCATAGAGTTGTTATTGATGATAAATTTATCAAAACCGTATTTCAGATATCCGGAGAAGCCTTCGTAACCCGTGCCGTCCGTAACCTCCCAGAAGAAGATTGAACGCAGATAGAACTCATCGAAATTTTTGCCGTTAACATCGAGTCTGTCGCGTGCAAACTGTATCATTTCGTCTGATGTCATTTTCATGGTGCTGTCACCGAGAATTAAAAAATAAACTGCAGAGATACCGACAATTACGGCACAGACTGCAACAAAAACAAATGAAGATGCTTTCGGATTTTTGATGAATTGATACAATACGGCAATTGCGATAACAGGCAGATATGTGGTCAGAAAAACCTCGTGAACAGCAAGTCCTATTGTACAAAAAACAGGTACAAGCCATCGCCAACCCTTTTTACCGACAACGCAAAGCGCGCCCATCACGCAGAAAAACCAGAAAATATCAATAACACCGAAGTAATTCAGCAGACTTACAAACGCAGGGCTGACGGTCATAAAAGCAACATAAACCCCCACTGCTTCAAAGTCTGTTTTTTTCAGATGGTTATTCACAAAAAGACTCAGGCAAAAGCAAAATGCCACGTACACACCGAGAAGCACTCCTGTGAGGATATCTATATCGAGCGTGTCTTTGAAAAACAGAGAAAAAACCGCCCCGACAAGCAGACGTGAACTGAATCCGCAGTCGTAGTTGATTACGTAGAGAGGGTAGTAATAGTTATCCACAAGCGTACTGATATCTCTTTGCAGAATAAAAGTAAGACCTGTGACAATAAGAAGAGTAAAAGTTGTAAAAAAGACTTTATTCTCTTTAATTTTTCCTGCCGTTTTCATTTCCTCACCTGCCTTTCGGATTTTTGACTAGTATACTATAACTGAAATAAAATGTAAATAATAAAAACGGAGTACAGCCGAAACCGTACTCCGTCAAAATCAGAGAATATAGATTGTAACGCTTCTTCTGCCGAATGCTCTTGTCTGTGCATCAGTGGGGAAGTAGAGGTCACAAAGTGTAGCACGGTTGCCCGTCCATTTTGTAAATCCGCCTGTATCCTCTGCAGAAGCGTAGCCGTAAATGTATCTGCCGTCGTTTGATACAATCCACATCTTTGTGTGGTAAGGAATCTGTCTGGGGTTAACTGCAATGTAACCGGGCATTACAGTCTTACCTGTTGCAGTTCTGCCGCCGCCTGAATATGCAGAAGCTGTACCGACAATCTTTTTCTTGTAAGAAACGGGGACATAATTTGCGTCAAGCTCAAGACTTGCAGGGGGAGTAAGTCTTGATATTGTCTTCTTGCCGTTTGCAAGTGTAACACCTGAAACTGCAGCAGCACGTTTCTTTGTGCCGACAATCTTAACCTCGTCAACGGGAGCCTTGTCAACAACAGTGCTGACAGCAGTTGATTCTGTGAGCTCACCATCGATGAACTTTTCATTGTAAGTTATGGTCTGCTGACCCTTGACGCCCTTGACCTCAACCTTTGACTGGTCAGTGTACATTGAAGCGTCTTTCTTTGTTGTTGTTTTGTAGGGGATTTCAACAGTGTCAACTCTCTGCACGAAAGAAACACGTGTAATCTTAATAAGAAGATCCTTTTCAAGAACTGTATCAAGTGACTTTGAAATGATATCGTCATCATCAACTGTGATAACTGCCTTGTCAAGTGCATCGCTTACAGTACCGCTTGCAAGGTTAACCGTAACAGTTTCACCGTCAGCCATAATTTTTACGGGGAAAGCACGTGTGATTGCGACTTCCATACCCTCGTAAAGTCTGTCGTTAACAGAACAGTTAAGCTCATCTCCGTCCTGAAGCTTGATGCCGTTTTCAAGAAGAGCAAGACCTACAGAACCGTTACCGACAACAGTGACAGCCTCACTGCCGTTATCGGAAACCTTAATGTTATAACCTTTGTAAAGCTTGATTGTTGAGTCAGTTCCTTCACTGAATTCCTGAAGGTCGAGAATGTCATTCTCACCTACAACAACACCTGCCTGTGCGAGGATTTCCTCTGCAGTCTGACGCATTGTTGTAACTCTTGTTACTTCACCGTCAATGTCAAGTGTAATTGTGTAAGAGTTGGCAGCGGCAGCGTAAATCGTAGCAACGCAGAAGATTGCAATAACCGTAAGCATAACAATCTTTGCTTTTGACTTCATCAAAGCCTTGCCAATCTTTTTAATGGTATCCATAAAAATGAACTCCTTTTCTTTAATCTGCACATTATGCAGAAGTCAGCCCAAAAACAAAATTTCACGAAAAACAATAATAATCACATTGCTGACCTTGCACATTATAGGGATGAGGAAAACTTTTGTCAATTTTCAAAACCGTTGCTTTTTGGTCATTTTGCTTCATTTTCTAATGAGAAAAGGGCGATTGAAATTGGTTTTGTTCTAAAATAGAATAAAATATGCATATTCTTTGTGCAAAACATAGAAAAGTTACAAAAGGTTACAAAAGTTAACTAAAATGTAACTTTTGTAATATCATACTCAATTTCTGTATATTTTATGATATTTCGATTGAAGATTTGGTTTCTTTATGATATAATACATTGATTATTTATTTATACAGTAACTACTGAGGTGATAACTTGGCGGCGAAAAAGGAAAATATAAGAAACTTTTCGATTATTGCGCACATTGACCACGGCAAATCTACTCTTGCAGACCGTCTGCTTGAAAAAACACAGTCCGTTGCAGTGCGTGATATGACAGAACAGCTTCTTGACGATATGGATCTCGAAAGAGAAAGAGGCATCACAATCAAAGCACATGCCGTTAAACTTAATTACAAAGCGCAGGATGGCGAGGAATACGAGCTCAATCTTATCGACACCCCGGGTCACGTTGACTTTAATTATGAGGTGTCGCGTTCACTTGCTGCGTGTGAGGGTGCGGTGCTCATTATCGACGCTTCACAGGGTATTGAGGCGCAGACTCTTGCAAACACATATCTTGCACTCGACCACGACCTTGAGATCGTCCCCGTAATCAACAAAATCGACCTTCCGGCTGCCGACCCTGACAGAGTTGCGGCAGAAGTAGAGGATGTTATCGGTCTTGAGTGTATGTCTGCACCGAGAGTTTCGGCAAAAACAGGTGAAAACATCGAGCAGGTGCTCGAGAAGATCGTTTCAGATATTCCTGCACCGATTGATTCTGACGATTCAAAACCCTTACGTGCATTGGTTTTTGACTCGGTTTATGATAATTACAAGGGCGTAATTGTTTATGTCCGTGTTGTTGACGGTAAGATAAAAGCAGGCGACACAATGCGTATGATGGCAACAGGTGCAGAGTTCACCGTTGTTGATGTCGGATATATGCGAGCAACATCAATGGAATCTGCAAAGGAGCTTACTTCGGGCGAGGTTGGTTACATCACGGCTTCAATCAAAACAGTCGGTGATGCACGTGTCGGTGATACCGTAACAACTGCAGAATACCCTGCAACAGAGCCTCTTCCGGGTTACAGAAAAGTCAATCCGATGGTTTTCTGCGGTGTTTATCCCGCTGACGGTGCAGATTACGAAAACCTTCGTGAAGCACTTGAAAAATTGCAGCTTAACGATGCTGCACTTTCTTATGAGCCTGAAACATCAGGAGCACTCGGCTTCGGTTTCCGTTGCGGTTTCCTCGGACTTCTCCACCTTGAAATTATTCAGGAGCGTCTCGAGCGTGAATATGACCTTGACCTCGTTACAACAATTCCGAGCGTTGTTTACAGAATTCACCTTACAGACGGAACGGTTGTTGAAATTGACAACCCGACAAACTATCCTGATCCTGCATATATTGATTTCAGCGAAGAGCCGATAACAAAAGCAAATATTTATGCGCCCAACGAATACGTCGGTGCTATTATGGATTTGTGTCAGGAGCGTCGCGGTGTGTTCAAGGATATGACTTATGTAACACCCGACCGTGTGGATATTGCTTACGAGCTTCCGCTTAACGAAATTATCTACGACTTTTTTGACGTTCTTAAGTCAAGAACAAAGGGTTACGCTTCATTTGACTATGAAATCAAGGGTTACGAGCGTTCAAATCTTGTTAAACTTGATGTTCTTCTCAACGGAGACAGCGTGGACGCCCTTTCATTTATAATACATTCGGACAAGGCTTACGGCAGAGCAAGAAAAATTGCCGAAAAACTTAAAGAGCATATCCCAAGACAGATGTTTGAAATCCCTGTCCAGATTGCAATCGGTGGCAAGGTCATTGCACGAGAGACAATCAAGGCTATGCGTAAGGATGTTCTTGCAAAGTGCTACGGCGGTGACATTACCCGAAAGAAGAAGCTTCTTGAAAAGCAGAAAGAGGGTAAAAAGCGTATGCGTCACTTCGGTACGGTTGAAGTACCGCAGGAAGCATTTATGGCAGTCCTCAAACTTGATGAATAACTTAAACGGCAGGTGGAAACACTTGCCGTTGTTACTATAGGTGAAAATATGAAAAATTTAGGTTTATATATTCACATTCCGTTCTGCAAATCAAAATGCCCGTACTGTGATTTTTATTCAATGCGTGCTTATGACGGTCAGACGGACGATTATACTGCCAGTGTGCTTGAATATCTTGAAATGTGGGCAGATAAGCTCAACAGAAAAGCCGATACCCTTTATTTCGGAGGGGGTACACCGTCTGTCCTCGGCGGTGAAAATATCGCACTTATCACACGCAGAGCAAAAGAACTATTTGGTGTGGACGGAGAAATAACCGTTGAGTGCAATCCCTCGGCAGTTGATGACTCCTTCTTTGAAACAGTTGCAAAGTCAGGCGTTAACCGAATCTCACTGGGTATGCAGTCTGCGGTGGATTCCGAAAGACGTAAACTAGGCAGATTTGCTGACAGCAAAAGGGTAGAGGAGTGCATAAACAATGCACGAAAAGCAGGTATAGAAAACATCACTCTTGATGTAATGCTCGGTGTACCTGACCAGACCGTTGACAGTCTTAAAGAAACAGTTGATTTCTGCCTGAAAAACGATGTTCCTCACATCAGTGCTTATATGCTGAAACTCGAGGAAGGTACATACTATTATAACAATGCAGATAAGCTGAATCTTCCCGATGAAGATGCCACGGCTGATATGTATACCTTGCTCGGAGATATTCTCGAGTCAAAGGGTTACCGCAATTATGAAATTTCAAACTTTGCGAAAGCAGGTTACGAGGGCAGACACAATCTTAAGTACTGGAATTGTGAAGAATATCTCGGCATCGGACCTTCTGCGCACTCTTTTATTGACGGTAAACGTTTTTATTATCCGCGTGACATCAAGGCTTTCACTCTCGGCTGTGATACTATACCTGACGGGGACGGAGGAGACGAGGAAGAGTACATAATGCTTCGTTTGCGTCTTGCGGACGGCATCAGCTTTGACGCATTTAAAATGCGTTTCGGTAAGGATTTCCCCACTGGAATTATGCACAGGGCTGAGAGTTTTGCACAACACGGACTTGTTACACTTTCAGATAACACCCTGAGTCTCACACGCAAAGGTTTTTTGTTGTCAAATACCATAATTTCAAAACTTATTTACGGCTAATTTATACAAAAATAAATCTATTGTATTGTTTTTTTATATTGCATGTGTTAGAATAAACCAAACTACCATGGGAGGTTTTTTTATGAGTTTTCCTGTTGCATTGCAGCTTTACTCCGTGCGTGACGCTATGGCGGAGGATTTTGCAGGCACAATTAAAAAAGTAAAAGAAATGGGCTACGATGGCGTTGAATTTGCAGGTCTTTTCGGAAACAATCCTGCAGATATCAAGGCTCTTCTTGCCGAGGTTGGACTCACTCCGATTTCTGCTCACGTTTCTTATGAGGATCTTATCGCTGATCCCGAAAAAGTAATTGCAGATTACGCTGAAATCGGCTGTAAGTACATTGCAATTCCTTACGCAGTTGAAGAGCGTCGCCCCGGTGCAGAGCTTTTCGACGACACTGTTGAGGGTATCCGAAAGTTTGCAGAAATCGCAAAGAAGTATGGCATTGCAATGCTTTACCACAATCACGATTTCGAGTTCAAAAAGGTCGGAGATGTTTACGGTCTTGATCTTCTTTACAGCACACTCACACCTGATGAGTTGCAGACAGAGCTTGACACTTGCTGGGTAAATGTCGGCGGTGAAGAGCCTGCAAAGTATATTGAAAAATATTCAGGCAGAGCACCTGTTGTTCATCTCAAGGATTTCTATATGAGCGGCAAGGGCAAACCGACAAAGCTTTATCAGCTTATCGGCATTGATGATGGCGCTCAGGATGCACAGGAGGAAGAGGCATTCGGCTTCCGTCCGTGCGGTTACGGTGTGCAGGATTTCCCCGCAATTCTCGAAGCTTGTAAAAAAGCAGGTACATTGTGGGTAGTTGTTGAACAGGACAATCCCGCACTTGATAAAACACCCGTTGAATGTGCTCAGATGAGCATAGATTATATCAAAGAAATTAATAAATAAGGAGTTTTTAATATGTCAGATGCAGTATTAAGCCAATTCACACAGGCAGTTGAAGAAGAAGCTGTTGAAACAGGCAGACGCTTTAAGGTAGGTATCATCGGTACAGGTTGGATTGCAGAAGCTCACCTCGAGAGTTACCTTGATATGGATGATGTTGATATCGTTGCAATGGCTGACCTTATCCCCGGTAAGGCAGAGAAGTTTGCAAAGAAATACAACAAGGACGGCAGACTCGACAATGTTCGTTTCTATCCGAGCCACAAAGAGCTTCTTGATAACGAAACAGACCTTGATGCAGTCAGCGTTTGTACATACAATATGACACACGCAGAATGTTCAATCTACGCTCTTAAGAAGGGTGTAAACGTTCTTCTTGAAAAGCCGATGTGTGTTACAACTGAAGAAGCAGTTGAAATTATGAAAGCTGAAAAAGAAAGCGGAAAGCTTATCTCTGTCGGTTTCCAGCCCCGTGGCGACGAGAACATGAAGATGGTAAGAAAGATCGTTCAGTCAGGTGAGCTTGGCGAGATTTATTACATCCAGACAGGTGGCGGCAGAAGACGTGGTGTGCCTAACAGCACATTTATCGAAAAATCCACAGCAGGTATCGGTGCTATGGGTGATATCGGTTGCTACTCACTTGACGTTGTTCTTAACGCAATCGACTATCCGAAGCCGTTGACAGTTTCAGGTTACACATCAGCATTCTTCGGTGCAAACCCGAAGTACAACAACCCTGCAGATGCAGCAGGCTTCAATGTTGAAGAGTTTGCAGCAGCATTCGTTCGTCTTGAAGGCGGCATCATCCTCGACTTCCGTAT
>JAZROM010000078.1:0-82987 GCA_045648745.1 Acutalibacteraceae bacterium
GTATGCGGGCTTAACTTCAACTGTAGCAATAGCAACAGGAAGCTTAGCGTTGTTGAGAACGCTCATATCAGATGTCTTGAAGATAAGCATGTTGTTGTTAAGCTCATCAGCAAAGTTAACGTCAGCAGCAATAAGCTCATAGCCTGCAAGTGCCTGAACCTCAGCAGAAGGCTTAATGTCGGTAATTACCATAAGGTTGTTGTCAAAAGCAGCACCTACAAGAGAAATTGTAAGACCAATAACAACGTCACCTTCAGTAGAGGGTGTGTAGTTTGCAAGCATATAAACGGGAATCTCATAGATACCGCCTGCTTCTACATATGTGTTCTCTGATGCAAAGTAGATAGCGTTCTCTGTCTGTGTCGGGAACTCGGGAAGAAGAATACCTGTATTCTCTTCACCTTCAGCAAAACCAACAACGCCGAGAGAGAAAATCATGAATGCAGCAAGAACGAGTGCTAAAATCTTTTTCATAATAGATTTCTCCTTTTCTTTTTTTGCGCTTTCGCGCTTTTTTATTTTACGTCACTTTTGCCTGTTTTCACAGCGACAGTAACGTATTTTCTATATATTAGCACAACAATATTATTTTATAATTCTTTTTAAGAAAAATAAAAAACTTTTTCGAACTAATTTTTATTTACAAACAGCCTGCATAACCTTGTTTACAATCTTACCTGCGGCAGAAAGTCCAGATCCTGAATTTTCCGCAACACAGACCACTGCATATGGTGTTTCGGGCTTGATTGAAAAGCCTACGAACCAGGAATGTGATTCTCCGTCATCAATCTGTGCCGTACCTGTTTTTCCGCACATCTTCAGTCCCGGAAAGGTTGAGTCGGAATAATAATTGATAACATTGGAGCGCATAAGACTGCGCATCTTGTCCGCAACGGCAGAATCAAGGGTGATAAGCTCACTTTGTACCGTCGAACCTTCAACCGTAACTTCGCCTGCAGGGGAGACAATGTCTTTTACATAATACGGCTTGATTGCCACGCCGCTGTTTGCAATCGCGCCCATAATCGTCAGCATATGGCAGGGGTTTACAAGGGTTGTGTACTGTCCGATACCTGCCCAGCCGAAGTCAACATCATTTGCACTGCTGACATCGAAAGTGCTTCTGGTGATCGGAATCTCGCCCATAAAATCTTTGGAATTGAAGCCGAGCTGACCTGCGGTTGTCATCAACTTTTCTTTGCCGAGTTCAAGTGCGAGCTGAGCAAAGGCACTGTTACACGAACGGTTGAATGCTTTTTCAAAACTTACCGTTCCGTGCGTGGAGTTGCAGATAACATCACCGTTCTTTGTGTGAAATTTACCCGTGCAGGTAAATGTGCGGTTTTCAACGTCGGGAATATTCTGCAATGCGCAGATTGCCGTAATTGCCTTGAAGGTTGAACCGGGTGTATAAACGCCTGAGATAAATCGGTTGAGGTAAACACCCGTGTATTTCTCGTTGCCGTCCATATTTTTCGGTTTGTTTGTCGGGTCATATGTCGGGGTGGAAACCATACACACGATTTCACCTGTTTTATAATTGTATACACCGATTGTACCTTTTCTGCCGTCCATTGCGTTGTAAGCAACCTTGCAGATTTCGGAATCAAGCGTAAGGTTGATGTCATTACCTCTGTTGAATTTTTTCAGGTTATAAACACCGTTGACAAAATCATAACCGGAAAGTCTTGAACTGTAAATCGATTGAACACCTGTTGCAATAAAAGAGGACTGATCACCGACAGCGTGGAGCGTTGCCTTGCGCACGGATTCACTTTTGTGGTATTTTCTGACGCCGTTTTCACTGTAAGCAAGGGCGACACCGTCGCGGTCATAAATTGCACCTGCGTTTGCAATCTGTCCGTTAGAATAAATATGCTTGTTAACAAGGTTGGAAGTCCATTCACCGCCGTGAACATAGAAGGAATAAACAAGTATTCCCAGTCCAACCAGAAACGCAAGAATAAAAACATAAAGCACATAGGCTCTTTTTGTGGTATTATTCATCGTTTTGTCCTCCCGTTTGAGGAAGATTTACGGCTTATCGGCACGTCTTTTGCAGTTGTTGTGCGTCTTGCCGTGCCCGAAGAGGAACGGGTGGTTGATGTGCGTGCTGATGCACCCGAGGTCTGTGACGGGCGTTTCTTTACCGCTGTCGGTCTGCTTATCGGCACATCTTTTGCCGCTGTTCGTGTCGGTTTGGGTTGCGCGGTGGCGGTTCTTGTTGTGCTTCTTGCCGACTGTGATGCAGACGGACGCTGATTTATCGGGTCACCGACAACTCTCGGTACGGATACCTGACGGCGTGTCGGTCGTGTTGAACGTTTTGCAATTCTGACATCGGGGGGATAAAGCGGATGGTCGGGAAGAATTGTCTTTGAAAGCTTCGGATAAGTTCGGATGTCTGCCGCCTTGATGAATGCGAGCAAGCCCCACGAGCATATCATACTCGAACCGCCTCGGCTGATAAACGGCAGGGTAACACCTGTCAACGGAAGAATGTCTGTTACACCGAAGACGTTGAGTGCCGTCTGGAAAAGCATCAGTCCTGCTGCCGCACACGCAGCGATTGCATAGAATGCTGAACGTGTTGTGCGTGCAACCTTGATAGCGTAAAGAAGAATGAATACATAAGCGAGAACAATAATGAAAGCAACAATCATTCCCCACTCTTCACACAGCATACCGAAAACAAGGTCGGTTGTCGATGCGAAAATGTGTTTGAGGTTGCCGTTGCCTATACCGAGTCCGAAAAGTCCGCCGCTTGCCGAGTAGATAAGCACACGTGTCTGCTGCATACCTGCCTCGTTAATCTGCTCCCAGATGTGACGGTAGGTTGCAAAACGTGCCGCAACCGTGGGACGGAAATAGATAATCATAATCGCACCGAGTGCCGCACCGACACAGATGAGTGCAATCGTACGCAAATCACCCGAACGCATAAATGCGATTATCATAAATGTAAAGAAAAATATGAGTGCCGTACCGAAGTCGCGCATAAGGAAGAGTGCGCCGACACAGCCGATAGAGAAAATAATGTATTTTGTAATACTTTTTGCACTCTGCAGCTTGTCCAGCGAAGCCGCACCGACAAAAATGAATGCAAGCTTTACAAGCTCGGACGGCTGAATAGAGAAGCCTGCAATTGTAATCCAGTTGAGCGCACCGTTGTTGTATTCAGCAAGCAGAAGATTAACACATAGCAGCCCGACGGCGGCAAAGGCAATCGGCATACGCAGATACATTACAATGTCCGTGCGCCTGAGGATTATAAGCAGGAAGATGAAAACAAACAGTCCCATAAGGATAGACAGTGCTTGCTTGAGTGCATAATCGTCGTAAACACTGGCGCACACCGTCAGACCGATTCCCGAAAATAGGAAACCGATTGTTTCAAGCTCAAAATTGTTCTGACCGCAGAAGTTTGATGCGATAAAGAAGTATATCCACTCCACGGCAATGTACGCGGCAAAAACCGCAAGGAGCTTAAGGTTGACCTCATCCTTGACGATAACAACGGTTGAAGTCAGAGCCTGGAACGCAGTAATTATAATCATCATCAGCGTCCAGTTGAAGCGTTTGTTAAGTTTTTCGTTACTCACGGTTTCACCACCTTTTTCCGTATATATAATCATTATAACATCAAACGGTGCAAAATCTCAACACTTCAAGAAAATTTTACAATTAGAAAGTCAATACTTGCATTTTGATTGATGTATGGTAAAATCTATTCGGGTGGTGAGACTATGGCAAATATGAGAATTGACAATCTTTCAGGTGATACAGTCACGGTTATTCTTGACGGCAGACAGGAAGTCGTTGACAACGAGGGACACCTGACCTTTGATGCGCTTGAAAAAGGCAGACACACGCTGTGCATCCACCGTACAAGGCTGCCGTTTGAGAGTGCATCTGCACACGAAAAAGCAAATGAAGAAAAAACGCCGTTCGGCTCACCCGAAAAAAGTCTGCACACGCAGCTTGACTTGGTCGCAGACATTGAACTTAATTCCTCAAAATCGGTTATCACCGTGAAAAATGCAGTCTCAGCAAAAGAGGGAAGAGGACTTGACGCGATTTTTTCATCATATTCATTAACCGTCACGGGAGCGAAGGTTGAAAACGAAAGCAAAATTTTTGCAAACTCATCAGTGCAGAAGAATTTTAAAAACAACCATCTGAAAAATCTGTTTCTGCCCGTTGGAGCAGGCGGTCTGGTGATACTTCTTATGGGTATATTCGCCCTGATATCGCATCTTTCGGGCAATACAATCAACCTCGGCGGTACGGAATTTACACTGCCGTGGTCACTCGGACTGACCGCCGTCGGTGTCGCGATAAACATATACACCTGCATCTGCATTCACAGCATCCTCGCAACCGTGAAGATTTATAACCGTACAAAATAAACCCGACAGAATTAAACTGTCGGGTTTAACTTTATTTATCCTTCTTTGCAAGGTCATTTGTGTTGATTGAGTTACGGAAAACAAAGTATTTCTGATACAAAAATTCAAGCACAAGGTTGCTGAGCATCACAAGAGCCTGAACAAGGTATTCGTTCCATCCGTTGTTTGTTGCCATCGTTCCGAGATATGATGAAACAGGTGTAAAAATCAGATAGAAGACTGCAACCTTCAGCATCGCAACAGGAACATTGTTTGCCGATTTGAATGTAAAACGGCGGTTGAGTGTAAAGTTCCAGAGAACGGACAGAGCAAGTGACGGGATGTTACAAGCCCAGTACGGCCACTGCGCAGAACCGAGCATTACGGGAACTTCGTTGAATGCTGTGAACGATACTGCCTGAATAATACCTGCCGAGAGTGAGAAGAGTGTGAACTTAATCACGTGCCAGAGGCTTTCTTTCTGTTTCTTTTCTTCAGCCATATTATCTGCCGTCCTTTCTGTTTTTCAAAAGTTTAAGGGCATATTGAACTGCTTCAAACAGTGCAACCGCTGAAATGAAGAAGCAAGCAACGATAATTGACCAACGCAGAGTTACCATATTGAAAAGCAAGGTGTCAACAGTCGCTTCGATTGCAATAAGGTAAACCGCAATCTCAACGGACAGAACGGACAGGAAGTGCAGTCCTTTGATTTTTCCCGAGCTCAGTAAAGCCGCATCGACCGCTATGAAGATTGCCGCAAGAATGAACAGGGGCAGACCGACTTTATAAAGCCAGACGAGTTGCGCGTTTTTGCTGATGATGAACGATATGTACGCAAGAACGGAGAACATTGCAATAAGAGCGGAAACGGGTGCGGGCGTGATACGGAGCGCAGGGAAAACCGAACAGATCCAAGCGACAATCAATGCACCGACAACGTAAGCTGACCAACCGTCGTTGCGATGAAAGACGAGGTCAATGGCAACAGAAAAAGTTGCAGGGAAAACCATAAGTGCAGTTGCAATTGCAGCAAAGCCCTTGCCACCGTCGGACGGACCTTTTACAAATGAGCGTTTTTTCCTGGGAGCTTCTTCCACAACGATAACCGAACCGCAGTCCGGACAGAATTTTGAAGTGTCTGGAATTTCTTTTTTACAATACGGACAAAGCATAGACATACCTCCTTACAAGACAATTATACATATTTAAATATATAAAAGTCAAATAAAATAAAAAGATTTAAAAATATATTAAAAATTCTGCAAAAAATCATTGACAATCAAGATTCTATTTGATAGAATAAACAGGCTGTTAGCGACAACAAGGGCCATTAGCTCAGTTGGTTAGAGCAACCGGCTCATAACCGGTTGGTCCGGGGTTCGAGTCCCTGATGGCCCACCAATCAAATATAGGGGTATAGCTCAGTTGGTAGAGCAGCGGTCTCCAAAACCGCGTGCCGAGGGTTCAAGTCCTTCTGCCCCTGCCACAAATATGAAACCACCCAATAGGGTGGTTTTTTGTTTATGGAAATTGTAAAATAAGAAGGACTTGAACCCCAAGGGGGTGAGGGACGTTAAGAAAACAATTCGGTGAATTGTTTTTAGTCCCGAAGTCTGAGGCGGGTACTGTTGCGAAGCAACGGTCGCCGAGGACGTAGCCTGTGAAACAGGCGTGTCCTTCTGCCCCTGCCAAAACGAAAGCCTTGAAACTACGTTGTTTCAAGGCTTTTTCCTTTTATTTCAAGAAATAAATTGATTCGTTTCTATTCGTGTTTAGTTGTACCTAGACTGTTTTATTTGGGCGTCATTCTGCTGTCACGTCGTCTTTCGGCGACGGCGACGACGGAAGACAAAGAAACGTTGAGTTACGCAACCTTGACTTGAAAATAAAATGAGAATATAATCAATTTATAGTAACTTCCCAAAGGAGGAATAATAATGAAAACTTTTAAAAGAATTTTAGCATCGCTTATGGTGGCGGTTATGGTATTGACTGCAGCACCGTTAAATGGCTTCGTGGGGCTAGAACTCCCGGAATTACTTGATTTCTCAATCTTATCAAGTGCTGCAGGTGCTACTGAGGAAGAACTTGGTTTTGCTATGAACAATTATATAGCCGGAATAATTCTTAACACTAATTTAGAAAGTTGCGCTGTTTCAGACAGTGGCAAATCAATTGCCAGTATGCATTTGGACTATTATACGCAACTTAATAATGTTAGTTTATCTAAATCTTTTACAGATGCATTGGAGTCCGATACAGGATTTATGTCTTCTGTCGCCGCTTGGGAGACACTAACATTTAGTCCTAAGGATATTTATGAAGAATCAATAAATGAGATAGGTTATTACCAAGCGATTCTGTTTGAAATTTTAGATGTCGCAGTAGATTATAACTTTGTTCCATCTATTATAAGCAATTCGAACAAGCATGTTGTATCTACACTTAAATCAATTAACGAGCTAGAGATAAAGGTTGGTGAAATAACAGT
This sequence comes from Acutalibacteraceae bacterium, assembly GCA_045648745.1. GTDB lineage: Bacteria > Bacillota > Clostridia > Oscillospirales > Acutalibacteraceae > CAG-488. The sequence continues at coordinate 6,883 of JAZROM010000078.1, forward strand.
TGACGGAAATACATCTTGGTCGTTGTTAGATGCTGATAAGCAACATAGAATTATACAAGCAACAGCTGGGCGAATGACGGAACTTGATATGAGAAACCAATCCTTAGCGGATTTTAGTATGATTGTTAAAGCTTGCACAACAGTTACTGATTTTGTTGAAAAAGCAGCACAACTAACAGCTTTGGTGACGTTAACTGAGGATGTTAAGACAATTATAGGCGAAATGTATTCCAATTGCTCCTACATCAATAATCCTAAACTAAAAACGGCCATATTGGAGATAAAAACGGCAATGGAAAGCAAAATGGAGAGTGTTGGAACAATAGGATTAGAACTCTTGGCCTCTGCAGGAAAATATTCTATGGATACTTTTCTGGATATAATGTGGGGAGAATGTGTGTCTGTTGTTTTGGGTTATTTAGGTGCTGGATTTCTGATAGGGCAAGTAATTGGAAGAGGAATATCAAATATATTATTTGCAACAGATGAAACAATTGAACAGTTCTATACAATGCAAGCATTAGAAGATATTGAAACTTTATTATGCTTTAGTGTGAAAAAATTAGGTTCAAAGTTTTGTTCATCTCAATCAACAGAAGATGCGAACACATTTTTAAGATCGGTTGATCTACTTTACAATACATACAAAACAGATTTTGAATATGCTATTAAATTTTCTAAAATCATTAATGAAAAAGGGTTATGGAATAAAGTAAAACTTTTTTGTACCGGTGGTTCTGATAATGTTGAAGAAGTAAAACGCATAGCGAATTCGATGAACAGTAGCATGGCAAGTACCTTAGGCATGTTGACTGATATTGATAGCTATTGCTTCTACCTTGAATATGACAAACCGGAAGTCTTTGAAGCATATTATGGCGGATTGACTGACGAAGAAATGACGAATAGATATGTAGAAAAAGTTAGGCTACTTACTGTTGCATGCCCTACAGACGTTGAGATTTACAATTGGCAAGGTGATTTAGTCGTAAGCGTTGAAAACAATGAATTGTTTTTGTGTCAACCTGGCTACTACTGTGTTATTGAGGATGATATAAAGTATGTTTTAACCTCTGTTGAACAGCAGATGTCAATGAAAATCATTGGAACAGATGAAGGCAAAATGACTTATACGGTTTGCGAAGCTGATGGAGAGGGCTTCAAAAGAACGATGAGCTTTGACAATGTTAAACTAACTGATGGTTGCGAGTTTTCAACAGCATTGCCAAAAGAAATCTTGGTTGACTCAAAGAAATACAATTTAAACACAGAAAACGGCAATGAAATTACTTGCTCTTATGATTCGGAAAATGAAAATATAGGAGGATTTCCGCCCAATCTTTTGCAAAAAGTATTGGAAGCAATAAAATATTCAAATAATGTTGTTGATATATCGGTGTTCGAAATTCCTATGGATAAAGCAAAAGATTTAATTACTATGATAGCAACTAAACTCGAAATTGCCGGATATAGTCACTCTTTTTCTTATGATGTTATATACGATTCACATAAAAACACTATTGCAAAACTTAATTTTAGTTTTGAAAATGCAACCGAATCAATGGAACCAACAAATTTAATAGATGCAGAAGAATATGTTTTAACTAAAATTAAAAAAAATACTGAAAGTATGAATGATTTTGATAAAGTTATATATATTCATGATTATCTCGTTCTCAATGGTGAGTATGATTTAGAGTTGATGAATATTATTGATACAAACGGAACTCTTTCGGATGAATTAATTTCAAATCGCTATGATAAATATGCTCTTTTAGTAAATGGAACGGGTATCTGTGATACATATACGCAAGCCTATAAGTATCTTTTAGAGAATTGTGGTATTGATTGTATTACAGTATCAAGTTCCGATATGAATCATGCTTGGAATTTAGTTGAAATCGATAATGAATGGTATCATGTCGATTGTACTTGGGACGACCCTGTTAATGATAGGGTCGGAATAACTCGTTATGATTATTTTCTTTTAAATGATGAGGAAATCAGCAGCAAAGAACATTATTCTTGGAAGCCCACAACCATTTCAGCAACATCAAATGCTTTTTCTTCAATTCCTCGAGGTGATTCAGATAAAATTGCATATGGCGAAGGCAAGTGGTGCTATTATTTAGGAGAGGTATTGTATTGCAGTGATATTTATGGAAAAAATCCTATTGAAATATCAGATGTACAATTTTCGGCAATGGATATTTACAATGGTAACATATATGGAGTAAAGGACAATGTGCTATACAGAATAAACATTGAAAAACCTGAAGAAGGTTATGAGGTTGTTTGTCCTTTCTCTCAATCAGTGAAGTCTATTTATATAGATACCCATGGTGTTTTAGAGTATTATACAAAAGCTGGAAAAAGCTTTGAAACGATTAATTTAAATAAATCCTACGAGGTAGAAGGAATTTATCTTGAAAACAATACCATAATTATTAAGAATGGAGATAGCATCCAAATTCAACCAAAGGCAATCGTTAACGGTTCACCAATAAATGCTTTCGACGGAAGCTTTGTCTGGGAATCTTTTGACGATGCAATTGTAACTGTCGATTCAGCTGGTGTTTTAACACCTAATTTGTCAGGAAAAACCACAATAAAAATTTCATTGGGCAAATTTAGTGTAGAATGCACGGTTATTGTAGAAAAATGGGAACATATGATTTGTGGAACACTGGCGGTAGGAACATCGTGGATGTTTGATGAAAACCAAAGCTTGCTTTACATTAAAGGAGAAGGTCTAATTCCAGATTTTGCTTCAGAAATTGAAACGCCCTGGTATAAATATAGGAATCACATTAAAAACATCAATATTTCTGATAAGATAACAAGTATTGGTTCCTACTCTTTTTCGCATTTGTCCAATATAAAAGAATTAAACATACCTAAAAGTATAGTTGCTATTAACGAATATGCCTTGTCAGGTTGTAACAGCTTGGAAGAACTGTCAATTCCGTTTGTGGGTTTATCAAGAACTGCAAACAATACGTATGATGCCGTGTTTGGTCACATTTTCGGTCGCAGTGAGACCGGTGTCGGTCAATACCATCGCTTGGAAGACGGAAACTTGTATTATTATACTTATGCAATACCGGAATCGCTACGAACGGTTAGCATAACTGATGCTTCTATAATTCCATTTGGAGCTTTCCATAACTGTTCAAATATCAATAAAATAGACATAAATGACGGTGTTGAGCAGATTGGAGCTTATAGCTTCGCAAGTTGCACCGGTCTGACAGATTTTATTGTTCCTGATACCGTTGAGTATATCGCTGAAGATTCATTTAACGGTTGTTCTTCCTTAGTTTCAATAACCCTTCCGTTTGTTGGTTCATCACGAACGGCAAATAATACATATGATTCTGTATTTGGTTATATTTTTGGCAGATGTGATAGTTCTACAGGAATAATTCAATATTATATGTCCGACGGAAGCAGTTTATCATATTATTATTATGATGTGCCTCAAAGCATCAAAACCGTAAAGATTACCGATGCAGATTATATCCCGTTTGGTGCATTCCATAATTGCTCGAATGTGATTGATTTTGCAGTTAATGATATATCTGTCATATATGGTTATGCGTTCGCTAACTGTTCTGCTGTCAAGGAGATCGAAATTCCTGATAGTGTTTTGACCATTTACGAAAAAGCTTTTAACGGTTGTAATTCATTAGAAAAAATTTCGCTTCCGTTTATAGGTTCTTCTCGTGAAGCAAGCGGAACATATGATGCGGTTTTAGGTTATATCTTTGGTAGAGCGAATTCAGGAACATTACAGTACGGCGTTGTTTCAGGAACATCTATTTCCGGATATTATTATGCAATTCCTGCAACATTAAAATCTGTCACTGTAACGGATGCTAAAAAAATTGCAGTTGGCGCATTTTGTAATTGCTCGAATTTATCGTTCTTAAGAATAAATGACGGTGTTACACAACTTTCAGATTATTCATTGATGGGTTGTTCAGGTTTGGAGGAGCTTCGATTACCATCAACATTCAAGACACTTTCAAGTGATATTTTGACGGATTGCTCTAATTTGAAAAAGCTTTATATGTATTCTCGAAGTTGTACAATCAGCAACAGCAGTTCATGTATACCGCGTAACGCAACGATCTACGCTTACAGTAATTCTACTGCTAATAAATATGCTGACCAATATAATCGTAATTTTGTGCCTATTGATGTTGCGATTTCTGCCATGACAGATTCAGGCCTAGTTGTCGATTCGGTTAAAAAGATTATTTACGGCATTGAGTCAGGAAGCGAAGATATTATATCTAAGTTAGTTGTTACTGGTGAAGGTTCAGCGATAGCTAGTACAGTAGGCACAATTTCAACAGGAATAACTGTAACGCTCAAAGATATTGCATCTATTATAACGGATGTTTATACCGTTATAATTTTCGGGGACGTTAACGGAGACTCTTGGTACGATGGTCAGGATGCGATTATCGTAGATTGTCTTGCAAACGGTATGCTTACGAAGGAAGATGTCAGTGAGGCTGTTTATATGGCAGCAGACTGTAACCATGACGGAGTGATTGATCAACTTGATGTTGGTTTGCTCAATCAGGCAGGTGCACTCCTTGCAAATGTAGACCAGTCCAAGTCTGCAGAAGAGCTCCTCGAAACATCATCAGCATATGTTGAGTATCTTGACCTCATCGATCAGTCTCCCGAGATTGAGGTTGAAGATGATGAAGCAACCGAGAATGAAGCAACAGAAGACGAAAGCGATGATTCAACACCTGTTGTTGAAAACAGTATTTTTGCATTCATCTCTGAATTTATTGCAATGCTTCAAAAGCTGTTCGATTTCATTTTAAGTTTTGTCAACGTTTAAATGACTATCTGTTTACACACGGCACCGGCTTTGTCCGGTGTCGTTTTTCTTGTTTCGAGCTCGGTTGGCAAAAAACCACGAACCACGTGAGGCAAAACAACAAACCACGACGATTTTCACGTCAGGTGAAAACGACTTTTGCATTGGTTCTCCTTGCTTTTTGATGCATTCAAGTCAAAAAACCACGAGACCACGTGAAAATTCACCTCTTTTTATTAACACATTCTCGCCGCCAAGAACACGTCATTTCCACCGCAATAGGAGACCGCTTGCACCGGTCTCCGTTTTGTTTGGGAATTCCTTGCATTTTGTCTCTCTCGTTCTCTTCTCGCCGCCGAACTTTCGGCGTCACAGAATTGTGGCGCAGCCACGTTAGTGGATGCGCCTACATATGTTTATGCTCTATTGAGTAGATTGACCTCTCAGAAAGTTTGTTTTGGCAGTTCGTCGTCGGGTCGTCGGCAAGTTCGTATGAAGATGCTCCACGTTTGTTGAAACAGCTCAGCTTCGTATGTTTTTCTGTTTTGGCTCCAAAACCGCGTGCCGAGGGTTAAAGTCCTTCTGCCCCTGCCATAATAAAAAGCCTTGAAACTACGCGGTTTCAAGGCTTTTTATTTTTTTATCAACAAGTAAAGTGATTCGTTTCTATTCGTGTTTAGTTATATTCAGACAGTTCTTTTTGGGCGTCATTCTGCCGTCACGTCATCTTCGGCGACGGCGACGACGAATTTTTAGTCTTCGGAATATATAAAAATATCCAACAAAGAAAGACGTAATTTAGTATACTTCTTTGTTGTTTGTTGACATTTGTTGACTTCAGTTTTATAATTTTTTCATTGGATATCCGGAGGGATCAGTATGAAGAAGCGAATTATCAGTATATTTTTATTAATCGTTATAGTAATGGGCGTTGCGACAACGGCTATTGTTTCGTCATTGGCATCAGACACCGAAGATGAGTTGTACGACTATGCGAAATTTGAAGTCGATTATCTTATGAATCGGGTTGAGTATAATGGTGACATACTTAACGGTAGTGCAAATGTGTATGATATGGTTATCAAAGATGACTTTTTTAATCATGATTTTTATGAGTATTTGCAGGACCATCCTGTTTTGAGAGAAATAACTGTTACTCAGGTTCAGTTATATGATAATGACATAAACCTTATTGCACATCCTGAACACTTTTATTCTGTTGTTTTGATGGACATTTTGCAGAGCCAGGATTTACAGGATTTAAGCAAGGATTCTCTTAAAAGTACGGTTTCATCTGATGTAGACAGAATTATACAGATGACTTTTGCAGAGGATTGTGATAATTTAATTGATAATCTCGGGATTAAAAATGTTTCTCAGCTCAAAGCAGCAACCCTGGGTGACCTGCCTAATGAAACGATTAACAAAATTGTTGATAATATTGCTGACGTAACTTCAGCTCATATCGGTGTCAAAGACTTATCAGGTATATTAGGCTATGCTCTGGATATATATGGCTCTGTCGAAAACGTAGTTAACAAAATTGATTCCCTTTATGCAATTGCCGGTTACAACTTAAAGGCTATAGAAGCCTTAATGCAGATTTCTTACAGAACTGATGATCCATATCTTAAAATGGCAGCAAACGATATCATCGGAATTTACAGTGAAATGGACTCTGCTGATGAAGTAGCAGAGATTATGTCAATTGCCGGACAGACTGCAACGGGATATGCTGTTGATAAACTGTTGTATTATTCCACTAAATTTGCAGTTGGAGCACTTTGTACGGCAGTCGGCAATGTTTTAGTGGCGTGGGATGTTGGTACATCTATTGCGAATATATGCTTTAAAGTTAATGATTTGAATACCGGATACTTTTTGGTTGAAGCTGCGACGGTTGTTGAAGATGTGTTTCGTCGATATTTATCCTCTTGCAGCGATAACTATCTCTCAAGTGGTTCACTTATAGATGCTGAAAGGTGTCGTACTGCATATAAACTTGTTTTAACAACTCAGTATTATTCAAATGAAATAATGCGAGAGCTTGGTTACACTATTGCAAATAATGTTGCAATATGGAGCGCAATAAGATCTCTTTTTGGATGTGCTTCTTATCAGGACGTTGAAGACATCTGTAATTCAACCCGAAATATTATTGAACAAAGATACTATAACTGGGTTGCTCTTGCCCAAAAGATGTATAAAACAATTTATGGTGTGAGTTTCAGTCATGCGATCTCTTTGCAGTCAACTCCTGTAAGCAGTATTTCATTTAAGACAGGCAGTTATACACTTTTTGTTAATGAAGGTGTGTGTAACACTGCCACGGCATACCCCACAAATGCAGTTGATAGGGAAGTTTATTATTCTTCAAGTGATCCGTCTGTTGCAACAGTAAACTCATATGGCAATATAGTCGCTGTTTCTCACGGTGAAACGACAATAACGGCATATACACTTAACGGAACAAAAGCAACATGCAAGATTACTGTTTTGCCATATAAAGTGTCTTTGATTGACGATGAGCGTTATCGTCTTGATAAGTATATAGGTGGAGCTATTGCAGCTAATATTCCTTCCGCCTCGTCTACAGGTGTTCCTGTCACTTCAATTGCAGACAATGCATTTGAGGGATCCTCTGTTACAAGCGTAACAATTCCTGATAGTGTTACAAGTATCGGTGATTCTGCATTCGCTTACTGTAACGGTCTTATAAGTATAGAAATTGGCGACGGAGTTACAATCATCAGGGGTTCTGCGTTCGATTGTTGTGACAGTCTTATGGATGTATACTATACTGGTGATATATCCGGATGGTGTGCAATCAGTTTTGGCAGTCGTTCTGCTAATCCTATGTATTATGCAGAAAATGTTTATCTGGACGGCAAGCTTATTGACGGGGAAGTCATAATTCCCGACAGTGTCACAAGCATAGGTGATTATACTTTTTCAGGCTGTACAGGTCTTAAGAGTATAAGTATTGGCAGTGGTGTTACGTATATCGGCGATTTTGCTTTTTTCGATTGTTTTAATCTTGCTTGCTTTACTGTTGATTCTGACAATCCAACATATTTGAGTGATGAATGTGGTGTGTTGTTCAATAAGGATAAAACATATATTGTTCAATATCCTATTGATAACCCAATAACAGCTTATGTGATTCCTGATACCGTTGTCGGTTGGGGTCAAATTGCTTTTGCCGGATGCAAAGGTATAGAGGAACTTTCGATTCCTGTTTCGGCTCCAATATACGACGATAATTATTTAAATGCCCGCGCGTTTAAAGGATGTACAGTTAAAAAGATTATCATTACAGTGGGTAATGGTACAGAAAACGAGTGGCCGAGAGTAGTACATTATGACTACACTCCGTGGTATATTACCGGGTGCTCTGAAATTGTTATAGAGGACGGTGTAAAATGTATTGATGAAGGTATGTTCCGTGAGTGCACCGAACTTATAAGTGTAACAATTGGTAACAGTGTTACACTTATCGGAATTTCTGCGTTTGAGTATTGTACAAGTCTTGTAAACATAACAATTCCTGATAGTGTCACAGAGATTGGTAGTTGTTCATTTATGGGCTGCGAAAGTCTTGAAAGTATATCGATACCTGATAGCGTAAAAGTATTAGGAGGTACTTCTTTTTATGAATGTTATAACCTTAAAAATGTTAAGCTTGGAAATGGCATAACACAAATAGAATGTGCTACTTTTGCGTATTGTCATAAACTCGAGAGTATCATAATACCTGATAGTGTTACTTATATAGACGGAAATGCATTTCGTGATTGCACAGGTTTAAAAGAATTGACGATGCCGATATCAGCCGAATTGTACAATGATTTAGAAGGTGGTATTTTGTTTACACGGTATGCCTCTTTTCAAAATTGTACAGAAATTGAAAAAATTACACTGACAAAAGGTAGTGGTAATGCACAGAATTACTATTACCAAGGGAACCCAAATATAGTTTACTATATCAATACACCGTGGTATATAAGTGGCTGCAGTACAGTGGTAATTGAAGAAGGCGTTACTGATATAGGTGACTATACATTTAGCCATTGCAAAGAGTTGACAAGTGTATTTATTCGAGATGGCGTCAGAACAATTGGTGAAAATGCTTTTGAGTATTGTATCGGTTTGACAGAGGTGTCACTTCCTAATACACTTATGGATGTGTATAATGGTGAGGGCATAAGGCAAAACGCATTTTATGGCTGTACCGGTCTGTCTAAAGTGTGCTTCAATGGCACCGAAGAACAATGGTGGTATACAAGTCGCTTAGGCGGAAATTCATCTTTGACTTCTGTTGCTCATTGTGTCCATAACCATTCTTTCGATTGGGAGATTATTTCGGAACCAACCTTTACTGAAACCGGATTTAAAACAGGAATATGTACTGTTTGTGATGGTTGTACGATGTGTAATGGTGTTCAGGAGGTAGAACTTCCGGAAATAACACTTTCAAATGAAAATGTTGCAGATGTAGATTATTTGTCAAATTTTGTTTCAGGATTCGATGCAGGCTCAACATCAATAAGTGATTATTTTGCTATAACCAATGAGGGATACTCTGTTGTTTGTGATGATGAAATAATTGCTACAGGCTCGGTAATAAGACTATCCGACAGTCAAACGGTAATCAGCGAATTTACTGCTGTCATCTTTGGCGACGTCAATAGCGACGGCTGGTATGACGGTATGGATGCAGTTATTGTATCTTGCCTTGCAAACGGAATGCTTCCGCATGACGATGTCAGCGAAGCTGTTTATATGGCTGCCGACTGCAACCACGACGGTGTAATTGATCAACTTGATGTTGATTTGCTCAATCAGGCAGGCGCGCTTCTTGCAAATGTTGACCAGTCAAAGTCTGCAGAGGTTCTTCTTGAAACATCATCAGCTTATGTGAAATATCTCGACCTCATCGATCAGTCATTTGAGATTGACGTTGAAGACGAGGAAGATTCAACAACGCCCGACACAGAAGAAAATGTTGAAGAGACAGAACCAAGTCAGGACAATTTCTTCTCTTTCATTCTTGATTTTGTTGAATTCTTCAAACAAATTTTCAACTTCATTCTTGAATTCATCAACAATTGATTCAATCATTATTAGCCCCCGGCACCGACTTTGTCGGTGTCGGGGTTTTGTTGTTTCAAGATCAAAAAAACCACGAACCACGTGAGGCAAAACAACAAACCACGACGATTTTCACGTCAGTTGAAAACGACTTTTGCATTGGTTCTCCTTGCTTTTTGATGTATTCAGGTCAAAAAACCACGAGACCACGTGACAATTCACCTCTTTTTATTAACACATTCTCGCCGCCAAGAACACGTCATTTCCACCACTATAGGAGACCGCTTGCACGGTCTCCGTTTTTTCTTGGGATTTCCTTGCATTTTGTCTCTCGCGTTCTCTTCTCGCCGCGAACTTTCGGCGTGAGGTTGATAAACTTCTTGGCGCTTCACAGGACGCGGAGATAAACAGGTTGTATAACGAGATGTGTTCTATTGGGAATTACAAGGAATCATTATCAATTTATGCTGCTAAAAACGTTAAAGAGTTTATAGCAGGTTGATTGAATTGCGCGGTCAAAATTTGAAAAAATTGATAAAGAGGAGATAAAAAAGTATGTCAGATAAATTAATAAGAATTGACGACGAGCGTGGGAAAGCCGTTTTTTACGAACCTTTATTGACGACAATGGAAATCCCCGCAAAAAAGAAATAGAAATTAATCTGCCTGAACAGCCAATGGTTGAAGGGGGGGTGAAAAGAATAGGCTTTGATGATGAGGGCAAAATGTATGAAACTGAAGAGGTTATCAGTTTTCCGATGTCCGTGCCACTGACGGATACAAGTGAAACTGAATAATTTTCTGCAAAGTTCTTACGAAACAATCATCAAATATTTTTTTAGGAACAAAAGAATCATAAAAAAAGGCTTACCTCCTGAATTGCCCCAAATTGAACGGATAGCACAAAAAAGACCTTTATGGTAGTAAAAATTTATATTTTAATAATCAGTAACACCCCTGTGCACATTGCACAGGGGTGTTACTGATGTGATAAATAAGGGTTGCTTGTTTATCAGGAAAATGGGTAATTAATATGGATTACATCTGATACAGTTTTTCCGTCTTCAAATGTAGCTGTAGCGGTTATTTTGTGTCGTCCCGATTCAAATATTTCTGCGTTGAAAATCCAAGTGGTATTATCAACCTTCATCATAGACATACTGTCGTAGTAGTTTCCGTTTACTTCATCTGACAGTTCTATTGCAGTTACACCGGGTGAAGTGGTTGCTTTTAAAATAGCATTTTGGCCGTTAGGCTTGGGCGGGTTTATGACATTGAATGTAAGTTCCACCGAATGGCTTGGAACGGTGACCTGCTCGGTTGTGGTGGTTGTTGTGGTGGTCGAAGAGGGCTGGGGTTTAGATGGTGTCGTTGCTTCGGTGTTTTTTTCTGGTGTTGTAAAGCTATACGTCGGGCTTATGTAGGATTGGCCGTCAGCAACAACATATAACTTGTAATAATATGTCGTGTCAGGTATGAGGTTATAATTGTATTTACTCATTAAAAATTTTAAATTTATGTAGTTTGAATTAATATTGACAATATCGGGTTTTTCGACCTTACGCATATCGGATTCGTTTGTTCCGATATAAAAGCCACCTTCTGAGCATTTTACTTTTGATGAAAAATTGATTGTACCACTTATCTGTGCGTTGGTTTGACTTAACTGCGTTGTTTTGACCGTTCTCCAATCGAAAGATAGCGATTGAAGCGAGTTACTTGAAGTCAGACCGGAAACAGGTAAGTCAGTGATATCGGAAGGCTCTGAACTTGTGGAAATTAAATCATCAGAAGACGGATTTATATCGTTTTCTTTGTTTTTACTCAAAATGGAAGAAAGTGCAATGATGGCAATTAAGCCTATAACCACGAAGCTGACGACTGCATTTCGTGTGCGTGTTTTCGGCTTTTGTGTATCTTCGGCTTTTTGCTCATTTTGAGTGTCGAGTAGATCCGATTGTGTCATTTCAGCCACAAAATTTTCAAAAGAGTCGACATTTTGGTCGGGCATAGACTGTGAATTAAAGTAAGCGTTAAATTCAGGAGTTTTTTTGATTTCCTCAAGCATTTCTTTGTATGAACCGAAGCGGTCTTTCGGATAAAGACTAAGTGCTTTTACAACGATTGCTTTGAGCTGATTCGAACCGTTTTCAGGATAAGGACATTGTTGGTTTTTTCGCATAAGACGGTTTCGGGGATCGGAAAAGGGATAGCTGCCGTTATTTAAGTAATAGTACATAGTTGCAGCGACAGAATACATATCACTCTTTGAAATATCAATATAATCCCTCTGAGGCGTAGTTCTTTCTTCGTAAGCATCCTTGAGCGCAAACCATTCAGGCGCAGTTGTGGGCAGCGATCCCCTTATATTCTGAGTGGTTGTATCGCCGTTTTCGTTAATGTGAGTAATGGTTCCGAAGTCACCGAGACGAAAACCTTTGGTAATATCATTATCGATGACAAAAATATTTCCAGATTTTATGTCTCTGAAAAGAATACGCTCGTCTTGGCATCGTGCCAACAGAACGATAAGACTGTAGCCGAGTCTTAATGCGAGTTCAGGATATTTTTCTCGGGGAAGTGTATTATGAAAAAGTTCAAGACACGTTCTGTATTTTTCAATAAGACAGTACAATTTGTTCTTGCCCTCTGTAATGAAATGCCATTCAATCTTGCAGATCAGTTCTTCGCAGCCAATTTCAACAAGACGTGCACTGGCATCGATTATTTTTTCAAATCGATTTGCAATGTCTTCTTGTTTATTATCTTGATCATAAATAATTTTCAAAACATATTTTTCAGAGGCGTTAGGTGTGTTGAGGTGATACACGAGAACTTGTCCGCCCTGTGCTATAAAATCGCTGACCGTTGCATTTTTAAAAAGTGAACGGTCCGACAACTTATATTCTAAATGTTCGTTAATAGACTCTGTTTCGTCCAAAGTAAGTCGAATGTAGTCTTTTCCTTGCATAAACATATTACTGATACCTCCTGATATATCTGTTACGCAAATGGTGAAAACAAATCTTGCTTCTGTACAGAAGGAAAGGTGTCGTTTGAGAAAAATGTCTCCAACACGTTTTCGAGGATTGGCAGTTCTTCTAAATGTGTTGTCATACAAGATTCAATTAATGAGTGGGAGTCCTTGCCTAACAACTTGATAGACTTATTCCACAGGTCAACTAAGCAGGTGCCGTGCTCCTCAAGGTCGTTTGAGTTGCCCAGAAAAATGCTTTTGGAAGGTTTAATACGAATAGTGTGGCACGTATCAAAAAAGCGTGGAGCCTTATCATATACGCTAACACAACAGTTATTGCGGTCGGTATGAATTTCAATATGACCCTTTTGTGAATCAATAGAATCGGCACCAATATAAATGGTATTATTGATGATTTTAATACCGTTTAACAGGCTATGCTTATTGTTATTAAATCTGCCGATTTTAACACTATCAAATGCTGATTTGCGAATGTCAATTAACATACCGCTTTCTTCGTCATTAATTGTTTTGTAGTAGACTCCGCGCCTGTTTGTCTTTTTAATATTGAAGTAATTACGCAGAGAACGATTGAAAAAGAAAGAGGCAATGTCTTGTTGTTGGTTATCCGTAAAAATACCGAGTTTTACTTTTCCGGATGGGTATATAACAAGTCCTTTACCGTGGCGGTTTCCGTAATTAAACTCTCCCGAGTAGCAGCAGATACCATTATCAGTATTTATAACAGTACCTTTTACATGCGGGTATCCATCGGATATTTCACCGATATAAACATTATAATTGTGATTGGGATCATTTTTATAAACATATACTCCGACACCGCTTCTTTTGTCATCTGCAAAGCTACCGATATAAACATCATCTTTACAAACCAGAATACCTTTACCGTGACGTTTGTTGTTCGAAAACTCGCCGATATAAACCTCACCGTTAGAGCAACAGATAGTACCGTGACCGTGCATTTTTCCGAAGACTACAGTTCCGTAATAAGTATCGCCATTGCCCAAAATAAGTGTTTCATAAGACTTTTTAACAACAGGCTGTTTGTTGACGCGGTTAAGAAGAGACGTTGTTTTAATGTATGATTCGTATTCAGTTGTTTTTTTGATTTCCTCAAGCATTTCTTCGTATGAACCGAAGCGGTCTTTCGGATAAAGACTAAGTGCTTTTACAACGATTGCTTTGAGCTGTTTTGATCCATTTTGGGGAGGCGGGCATGATTTGTCTTCGCCCATTAAGCGATTACGCGTATCGCTGAACGGATATTCTTCGTTGTTAAGATAATAGTATACTGTTGCTGCAAGAGAATACATATCACTCTTTGAAATGTCATCAAAATCAGCTGAAGGTTCGCTGTTTGTTTCACACGCAGCGCCAAGAGCAAACCATTCAGGGGCAGTAGTGGAAAGAGTGCCTCTCAGGTTCTGTGTTGTGGTACCACCTTTTTCATCAATATGAGTAACAGTACCGAAGTCACCAAGACAGATTCCGCTGGAGAGGCCGTTACCTTTAAGGAAAAGATTTTCCGCTTTTATATCTCGATGGATAAGCTTATTTTTTTGACAGTGGCACAATAATTCAAGAACATCAACAGCAACTCTGATTGCGATTTCGGGATATTTATCGCGAGTAACAGTATTCTGATGCTCTTTGAGGCAGATCCGGCGTTTTTCTACAAGACAATATAACCGATTTTTATCTTCGGTAATAAAATGCCATTCGATTTTGCAGATTAATTCTGTGCAGCCATTTTCGACAAGGCACGCACTGGCATCGATTATTTTACTGTATCGACTTGTAACTTCCGCTTGGTTGTTGTAATTAAAAAAGATTTTTAAAACATATTTTTCAGAAGTGTCAGGTGTATCGAGATTATACACAAGTACTTGTCCGCCCTGTGCGATGAAGTCACCAACCGTTGCTTTTTTAAAAATTGAACGGTTCGTCGACTTATATGCAAAATGGTTATTGATTGACTCGATTTCATCATCAGAGAGTCGGATATGGTTTTGACCGTATGTAATCATTTTGGGTACCCCCTAAAAAATTCTGTTAAATAGATTTAAAACTCCAGGAAAATAGCGGAATAGTCATCATTGTGAATTCTGGTGATTTCGTTATCAATAAACACATATAAGTCTTTGTTGTCAGTCAGATGTCCTTTTTGCCATTCACTAAAAATATGTGAAGCAATGTGTTGCTCAGGGTTGTCAGATGTTGGTTTAACCCCGTCAGACATTAGCAGGATAGCCTTGAAAGATTCTATGGGAAAACGGGATACCCTCATAAAGTCTACAGCATCATCGTCTACCGTAAAATGAGTCTGATTACGGAATCCCATAATATTGTCTGCTGTGGAAATACACTTGATCTCATTGTTTTTTGTAAGGCCGAAAACTTCACCGTCTCCAAGATGAAGGATGAGGAACTCTTTGTCCGAAACAACAACTCCGATAAACGTTGCACAGAAATCGCGAAGATCAGAATCAGTTAAAAACATTCTTCCAGACAAATTCACTATCGCCTGTCTGCAATACATGACAACATCTTCGCCAATCTCTTTATTGTCAAGACGGACAAGGTCATTTAACGAATATTTTTCAGTGTATTTGCGCATGTAATTAAAAAAAGCGTTGACATTTGTAAAAGCAGCAAGGTCCGCAAATCTGGCTGAACCGGCACCGTCACTGAGGGCGGCGGTAATATAATTGTCATAAGTAGGCATTATTGCACAAAAATCCTGGCAAGGTTTGTTTGCACAAGCATGCTTGGAACTTGTTATGCAGGCTTTATATATATTCATATAAATACTCCTTGAGCAATTAAATTGGCAAGATCGATTCTATATCAATTTCCTCTTCTGTAAAAATTTGTGACAGAGGATATGACATTAATCTGTTACGGATGTAATAATATAACGTTATTGTGCTTTCCTCTTTATTATTATAACAGTCTTTTGTGTCCGGTTGCATAAAATGGGATAAAATATAAATTAAAGCACTTTCGAAAGGATCAATGGTAGAAAGCAGAGAATAGTCAGCAGCATTAAATATTTCGTTTATTTCATCTAACTGTAATTCCATGCAAAGCATCAGACAAAGCAAATCGTGTCGTAAAGGCAAGACAGGAAAAGTGTCGTCAAAGATACAACTGCAATTATCGATAACAGAAGCCGGAACAGAGTGTTCGGAACAGAATGCTTGAAAGTTATCATATCCGCAGTTTATAAGCTTTTCTGTAAGGCTTTGACGTACCTTAGATGCAGTTAACTGATTGTTACATAATGAAGAAAAATAAGTTGAACAGAAAACGGCGTCGTGACTATACTCAAAATCAGAGGTTAAAGATATATCACATTTTTTTTTATGGATTACTCTTGCTAATCTTTTGTATTTTGGCATGCACGACGAAAAAACATATTGTTTTTCGGTATTTTTATAGTCTTGTTCATCCCGTTTGGCGAGGTTTAGAAGATATATATATATTACATCCTCGGGGGTATCCGGATTAAGAGGTTCAAAACCAAAGGTTTTCAGCAAATCAGAACAAGAAAGGGAATCTTCGGTTGGTTTTAGTGGGTCAAGACCGTAGAGACAAGAAAGGGATATAAAATATTCACGTCGTTTTGGTTGGGAGTGGAACCATTTTGAAACGGTATTCAGGCTTACACAACAGGTTTCTGACAGTTTGTTTTTACTGGTTATAAAAATCCCTGTGAAACGGTTATAAAAAAGAATTTGCCATTTATCGTCATTCGTATGGTTGTATACACTTCTTTCCGGGTCTAAAAGACGGAGGAAGCTCATATCGGACTTGCACCGGAGAATGTCGCTGTATTTACGAAATTCTCCGGAATTTGACTGTGAACTACAGTTGTGTGTATCTGTCATTGTTTTCACCATGTTTATAGTTATTATCTTGGGGTAACAAGATTTCGGCACATCATCTTATCAAGATCGACCTTTTCCTCAGCAAAAAACTCCGAAAAGAAATCCTGAGAGAGTCTGTGGTATACTTCCATATAAACAGAGCCTTGAGGAAGGCTGAGCTGAGACTCCTTATTATGTTCACTGAGCATAATTTCTTCTTTTTTAAGATCGGGGTATTCTTTGTAAATGGTTGAAAGTGTATAAATAAGAGCTGCTTCAAACGGGTTCTTTGAACATAAAGGTTCGAGGCCTGCGGCAACAAGGAATTCATCTGTATTGTCCAATGGAAGACCCATGTGAAGGAATAAAGAAATGAGGTGATTTCGTTTAGGAATCATAGTTTCAGAATCAATCGTACGCAAAACAACCCGTGCGTAGGTAGCTCCAAGATTGCCGGCAGGAGCTTCGGTGAAAAATTTTGAAGGAGAACCGTAGCCTGTGTCATCAAAAAAGTCATGAATCTTTTCCTTAAAGAGGAGGAGCTTAGGGGCGTAGATTTTTTGAGCCTGATATAAGCTGTTTTCGAAAGAATAATCCCTCAGTTTTTTAAGGTCACGCTGTGCCTTGCCGTTCTTTTCACTGTTTGAACTCAGAAGGTAATCTCTGATAACAAAGTAGCGGTCTTTGTGGTTTTTATAAAAAACCTGTTTTTGTTCATCATAAAAATCAGTTCTGTTTGTATGGTTGAGAAGCTGTATATATACTACGTCATCAAGATTGTTCTTGTCGAGTGAAGCAAAATCTCCGAAGCGTTTCATCATTCTGGAACAGGTATCAACACCGAGACCAAAGTAACAGCAAAGAGCAACAAAGTGCTCGCGAATTTTTGGGGGTTCTGATTTCCATTTTCGAACAACTTTTCGATCAAGCAAACAGTTTTCGGCAATTGTTGAATCGCTGACCTGATATTCGGCAAGAAGCTTATTGATGTATTCAATACACCAGGTTTCGTTTCGTTCAACTATAAGGTCAGAATTTTCTTCATAAATCTCTTTAAATGTCTTGTTGTCTTCAACCGCTTTTAACTTTTTGGATAAAAAAGTAGTATTGTGACCAGCTTTTTCAAAAGGTCGTATTTTGGAAAAAAGTTTTTTAATTGACGGCATATTCATAACTCCTTTACTTTTTTATAATGATAACAGAAACATTATCATTGAGCATATTGAGATTTTTGCTATTGATGTTAAAAGTTTCTTTTAAAAGCATTTTTTTCATTTTTTTGGGACCTAAAAGCTCTAATCCGTCGGACATAACAACAAATTTATCATTTGCAGCACAATAACTTTCAAATATACTTACATCTGAATAACCGTATGAACCTAAACACTGGGTAAGACTGTGATGGTCTATTTCGTCTATTTGTTTTTCAGGGTAGCCATTGTCACGTTTTTGCTCAGCTACTGTGTGAGGTTTGCTTAACCGGATTAACTTTTTGTCTCTGATGATGTAAATGGGGCTATCCCCGATATTGTACGTGACAAATCTGTTGCCGTAGAAAACAAGAATACTTATTGTCGTACCGCCAATAGCGTTTTTCTTTGTCAGCTCATCGGAAATACGGCTCTGTGCTTTTTCTATTGCTTCAAGCACGCTTGTATCGATTGTTTCCCTGTCTGAATTAATATTGATTCTGTCACTTAGGGTTTCTGCTACTGTTTGAACTGCTATTCGGGAGGCTGTTTCTCCCATACTTTCACCACCGACTCCATCACATACTGCAAATACGCAAATGTCCTCGTCGGTTTCCGTTTCAGAACTAAAAGCGATCATATTGGTATAAACGCAATTGCCTGCGAGCAGGCTGTCCTGATTGGTTTTTCGAGTTCCTTTAAAGCTAAGGACTTTAATATTCATTTATTACATGCTCTCCTTTAGCTCAAAACAACACGATATATAATAGTATAATATAAACACATTGCGTTTTCAACAGATTAATACGCTTGAAAGAATATATTTAGTTATTATAAGTTTTTACAGTACGAACGTGTTGTATTTGAGCTGGTTTTTAATAATTATACCATTTATAGACTTTCATAAAGAAAAAAAGGAAAACAAATTAAACTATTCTGTAAATTCAAGTCAAAAGACTCTTCTGTTAAAAAGCAACTCTCTTTCCAACAGAGTTTTGCACCTCTTTGAAGAGAGCGGAGAGCGATTCTTTGCAATTACAACAGGTGAATCGCCTATCCAGACCACACGGGAATGCTTAAATGGAACTTTATCAACCCTTTTTCCTTTGTAGTACAATTGACATGAGGAATCACAGGCAACAAGCAATGGTCTTTTTGAAGAGCTTCTAATGTATGCATGCAGACCATGCACCTGATTGCCCGTTATAATTCTGAATGAAGCATCTTTTGAACATCCTATGGTAAAGTTATCATGTGCACAGGGTATGGCAACAGAATTAACAATGTTGCCGTTATTTTCTAACGAATAAATTCTCCAGTCATACCGTTCAAAGAAAATATTGTTCTCTTGGAGCGATGAACTGCTGGTTATACTCTCGGGATTATTTTGCAATGCTTTTTTTCTTCTGATTGACAGCAGGATTGCAATCAATCCTGCTGTCAGAGCAATAGTAGTAAGAATAATTTCTGTCCAATCCATGCAATTAACCTCCTAATGTATTGTTTCTGTTAACGTTTTCAAGAATATCATAAAGGTAAAGAGCACCGTCTTTAAAATCACCGCCAAACTTGTTTGTATAGTTAGCTGAAATTACAATCGTATAATCTTCAGTACAGGAGAGAAACGTTGCTCTGTCCGCTCCTGTTCCTGTTTCAATAGAATGACCGAGTTGAGCGGTACCGGTTTTAGCTGCGATGCCGTATGATTCAGGGATGTTGTAGTATTTAACCGCTGATTTCTGTAGTGTTTTCATCAGGGTGTTCATTGTATCTTTATCTGCGACCTGAGTAAGTTTTTCTGTTGAACCGGTGTAGGTCACTTTGTTATCGGAAATGATAGAATCAACAATGTAGGGTTTCAACATAGTGCCACCATTTGCAATAGACGACGCTATCATTGCAAGATGAATGCTGCTGATAAGGACTTTACCCTGCCCAAAGCTCGTAGCCGCGAAATTCGCAACAGATGTGTCATTGAGGCCGTGGGAAGACTTTATGGTTGTAAAATCAAGTTCAATGTCGTTGCCGATAAGAAATCGCTCACAGGTATTTCGGATTCCATAAGAACCGAGCTTCTGAGCATAGTGAATGAAATATGTATTTGCGGAATAACCCAAGGCCTGTTCGAGATCGATGTTTGTGTACTCAACGCCTTTGAAGTTTGAGAATGTTGTATTTCCGACTTTAATTGTACCTTCTACGCAGAGAGTCTCTTTATGCCAGTTATGTTCAATAATCGGAACAGAAAAGGCCGCTTTAATAACGCTTCCCGGAGCGAGTACTGTTTTCCAGTTCGGAACAAGCGCTCCTTCGTGCGCATTTGCCTTTTCGATTGTTTTAGCCGAAATAGCGTTTACATCTAATTCATATCCGGAATTTGATGATGCAAGTGCAAGAATTCTGCCGGTCTTATTGTCTAGAATTACGACAGAAGCATCCTGCCCTTTAATTACATCATAAGCGGCGCATTGTAGTTCATTTATCGTTGTAAGTTTCAGCGTGGAGCCCTTGTTATCTTTTCCGGTTTCCTTCTTAAGCTCGTTATAAAAGGTGCTTCTGAGACCACTGCAACCAAGCATATTAGTATTATATCCGACAAGGGGAAAATAGGATTCAAAATTTACCACACCCGGAATGCCCGGTTCGGTTGCAAAACAGATTACTTCTCCGTTTGCATCAATGATATCGCCTTCAATGGAGCTGTTATATTGATCGGCAACCGCAAGTTCCTCTTTGATTTTATCCGCGGTTTCATCTACACCGGGGAAGTACGCATAACTCATAAGGGGAAAAACAATGGCAATTGCTGTAATACAAGCGATTACGGTACGAAAAAGCTTAAATCTGATATTCATTATAGAGCCTCCTATGTTATCTGGTTAATGTAACTTTAATGTTTGTGGCAGCATCTTTAACCTTGTTATCCAGGTTAAATGAAAGGGATTTACGTTGTGTACTATATAAAACAAGTCCGACCAAAAACCAATTAATCACACCGGAGCTTTCTCCGGAGGCGATAAACGGAAGCACCACGCCTGTCAACGGAACAAGTCTGATATTGCCTCCAATTGAAACCATCGCAGAAGTAAAAATAATAATTCCGGCGATTAAAGCCATTGTATTTACAAAGGTATGATCAGGTTTACTTGCTGTTTTCTCATAATTCTTAACAGTTCTCCACAAGATCAGGGCAAACAGCAGAATTATGATGATACCGAAAATAATTCCCATTCGTAGAAGCAGAGCGGCAAAGGTGTAATCGTATCGTTCTACGGGGATGTGGATGACTTCATCGCTACCAAGCCACCCTCCTCGGATGATTGCCTTGTGAGCAATTGCGGGCTGGGAGTTAGGTTCAGGTGTAGTTGCGAAGTCTTTAAATCGCACAGAAATCTTTGCAAATTGTACGGACATGAATGAAACCAGCTTAGGAATAGCCTGTTTTGTCTCTAAAAGGCTTTTATACACTGAATGTGCAAGTGCAAGTATACCGACACCGAAGCAACCAAGACCTGTTACACCGCCGATGATTCCGAAAAGTGTCTTTTTATTATCAATAAGCAGTGTGTTGATCGCAATCCAACAGAGAAAAAGTATGAGAGCAGTGCCAAGTTCTGCACAAATTGCAAGGCACAAAGTGGTGAGGATAATATAAATGCAAGACCATAACCACTTTTTATTGAGTGACGAATTAAACAATAACGCGAAGAAGAGGGCAAACAATGGTTTATGTACCTCTGTCAACTGGAACTGATGACTACCGATGGATAACCATGAGTGAGTTCCTTTCTGAGCAGGAAGAAGAAGGAGGATCGCGGTGATTGCAACCGTTGTTATGAGAATTAAAACAAGAAAAAGCTTTAACACAGAGGGCTTAATTTTCGAAAGAGGTTTAGCAAGAAACAACATAAACACAACGGCAACCAGACCAAGAAAGGTTGCAAGTGAAGTCTCTTCAAAGTTAGCTTTGAAATCAGTTTCGTTCGAATCTGCAATCAGAAGAAACTGAATATACAATCCGATTGTATAAAGAGCATTTGTAGCGAGCGTGATGAAAATATCACAGCCAGTATATGCTGAGTAGAACACAAACATCTGTGTTACGGTAACCGTTGCAAAAACAATCGGTACAGGAATAATAATGTCTTTTGAAGATACGAACATTTCCATCAGACAAGTAATGAGAAGGTTAATGATAGTTGCGGGGATCAACTGATTTTCTCTGAGGTTAAAAGAAAACCAGCTGAAAGAACGGTTTGTAAGGCGTTTGTTCATAAACTTACCTCCCTGGATTCAGCGATTGACAGATACTCTGAACGGTCCGTTTTCATTTTTATTGTTATTGTCATTTTTCTCTACCGAAAATGTGAGATTATCGTCTACAGTTATATCTGCAGGCTTAATAATATCCTGTTTAAGTGAGTTTTTGAAAAAACAGATCGGTGTATCGGCCAGATATACAACCAACTGATGCTCAAGATCAAAAGCGTTTGTAACCGGAACGCCTTTGATATATGAACTGTTTAGAGACCCGTTGTCTTTGGCATAGAATCCGTTACTGTCTTCTGAAATGATAAGGTGAGTTTTTGAAACAAATTCACTTGATTTAATTATAAAATCATCAGAGTTGCTTGAACCGATTGAAAATGCCTTAATTCCATTACCCTTGTCTTTGAGAACAACTTCTTGTGGCTTAGAGATAATTCGTCCGGAGGAGTCAAGCTGACATACAGACCATCTTGCAAAAATGCTGGTTTCGTTGTCGGTGGGTTTGCGAAATTTGAATTTCGGATTTTTATCACATCTTTTTGAAGAGAGATCACTCTTTTCGGAACCGGCATTCGCAAAGATTTCGGTAAAGTTGAGACCGTTGCCAAGGTTGGAAACAATGATGAATACAGCGATGATGATTGCGGCGATGAGAATAAGCTTTGTCATAATAGTGCCTTCTTTCTAAGTATTAATATTTGTTTATCGCAAGTATAATTATCTCACGAACTTAAAGGTGTAACTGAAAATAGGAATACTAACTTCAAAAAAATTAATATAGTGTGCAAAAAATGTTTAAGTCAGAAGCATCTGTAAAGATTATAAGTTTAGTACGTTTTATCAGCGATGCTTTCAAGATAGTCCTTATCCAGATAAATGGTTTCAATTAGTTCGATGTTGAAATTGAACTTACCTATGAAGAAGCAGTGCGAAATCTTGTCATAATCGTATTCTCCAGACTCATAATCGTATCCTGTGATGGATACAAGCAGATATTCTTTTTCTGTATTAAGACTCAGAATTTCGACTTGTGAATTAATATGAACTCCTGCCAGCGATGAAATTCCTTTGAAAGACTGGTTTAACAAATCCTCAGGTGACCAGTAATTAAAGGATTTGCCGTAATCAGGCGACACAAGTAACCAACCACCCAACGTAACAGGGGAGACTCCGGTTGAAAAAAGATTGTTTTTGCAAGATCTTATGGTGTGGCATTCTAACCCCGTTTCATACTCAGGATTTATTGACCAGGTTTTTCCATAGTCCGTAGTTCTCCAGACATATCCATATTTTTGATGCATTCCGGGATGCTCAATGTACTGAACAATACCTACACCGCTATCGTCGAAAAAGTATTCGACTGTCATATCATATAAGACGCCTGATGAATAGTCCTTTAAATCACTGTTGTATTCGACATCAAAATTTCCGAATTTTGCAGCAAAATAATTGTTGTATTCCAACATGATTTCTGCACTTTCAGGAGTAATATATACCGGGAGAAGCATATCTTTGTACACGTATCGGGTATCGTGATTTTCTACATGAAGAAGATGTGTATATTCATTTTCATCTGATGTTGATGATTCTTCTTCAACAGAAGGGGTTGTTGGTTTGACAGACTTGATGCCACAAATGGCGAGGGCTGAAACTACGACAAGAAAAAGACATACGATCAAAAAAATTGCTGTTTTATTGTTTTTCATAAAATCATTCCTTTACATTATGTAATATGGGGTGTACTTATCTCTAGCGGAGATTAAAGTTTTTTGTTTTACCGTCCGTATGGCTACCAGAGCCAGCAGTAGAAGAACCACCATAGAGTCTGGTTCCGTCAGAGAAGAACTCGGGTTCAAAAACATAATTTTTCATAAATGCAATGTACGTGTCTCCAAGACAAAGTACTTTTTTGTCTTCGAGCGGAATAAGACTTTTTACACGCTCTCCTTTGAAAAACGTACCGTTGGAAGATTCGTTATCAATTGCAAAATATTCGCCGTTTTTCTTCAGCACAACAAGGTGGCAGTTGTCCACATAGTGACTCTTAAGCCTGAACTGGCAGTCGGATGAGGTGCCGATTGTAAAAACGTCGTCATTGTCAAGGTTGATGGTTGCTCTGTTTGTACGACCGTTTCTGACGATTCTTTTTCCGTTCTTGTCGAGCTCATAGACAACCCATTCAGCAGGATCGGGGGATCGGTTGCTTGTGTTACACTGTTTTTTGAGGTGTTTAGTGAGCCAAACGGCCATGCCGACTATGGCAGCTGAAAGAATGACGATAAAGATTTCGGGATAGATGACTGTTTTCATGTTTTTCACCTTTCTTTCTTGTTTCAGGAAAAGATTTCCTTGTAAAAATTATAAAACAGAATAAAAGAAACAATAAAAAATAGGAATATAAAACAGAAAAACTGATATTGATTGAGAACAACATCAGTTTTCAGAAGGTTTCAGATTTAGGCTATCTTTGAAATACAACTGCAAAAAGCTTACCGCATCAGCGATTTCTTTGTCAGTTGCACAGGTTCATTGCAGTCTGCCCGATAACGTGAGGAGTTATCAGAGATTACGAAGATTTCAAATTGCATTCCGTAAATCAGAGAACTTTAAAATCCAACAAACAACAAAGGTTTTTAAGTTGTTTTCATAGATAATATTATATTACATCATTACTTGTTTTCGGCTCCTTAAAAAGCTTATATTGCTTTCTGTAGAAAATACGAGTGATTAAACCCAGGACAATTTGCTCGATAGCAAACAATATCGCATATATAATAAATCCGGCAAATACACTGGTTGCAACGATATCATAATCAAAGAAGGATGCCTCAGATATCATCTTAACAAGAGAGATGTTTATCGGAATGGTTGTAAATGTTGCTATAACAAACATCCAAAGGTTTTCTCGATGTTTAAACACGGGTATTTTAAGTATAAGAAGCATACCGAGTGCTATTATTGTAAAAAGGATTACGGAAGTATAATAAGTTGCAATTGCCGATAAAATTGCAGGTACAGTTACTAACAGTAAAAATTTTACAGAATTAAATGTGTTTTTCTTTTTCATTCTAAATCACCTCTAATATGCACAAAACATTCCATACAAACAGTGCAGGAACAGTTAGTCGTAAAACCTGGAAAATACACGCACTTGCGATAATGGCATAACCGGCCAAGCCTGTATTCAAAACCTTTTGTCTTTTTCTTTTATTCCAAACAAGTCCACGTGATTTGCTTATAAAACTAATAGTATTATCACCGAGAAGCTCACAGATTACGTTGGCTCCATCGATTCCGTTGTTGAAAACAAGATTGACGAATCCTAAAAAAACGTTTTGAATAGCGGCACCAAAGAATGCTTCTCCCCAAAAATCTCCTCCGAAACTGGAAAGAAAAAGAAAGAGACCACAGAGGAAAAGATTAGTTTCAATACCCGCCAGATTGACCTGAATTCTCTGGAATCGACTTTTCACTTGTTTAGCATCAATAAGTGCATAGCCAGCGGGCATAAAATTTAATATACCTATCCCGATTTCAAAGAATTTGCCTCCAGGACAGGCGAGCGCAGCACAAGCGTGACTGATTTCATGCAGAAAAAGGCCAAGGATAGTTCCCAGAGTCAATCCGGTATATATTCCGCCATCACCATAATTGAAATGCGTACGGAAATAATAGATGCCAAAGACGAGCATGGGTAAAAATGATATTTGTAAAGTCTTATTATAAAACCAAGCCAATAAACGCATGGCGCGTGTTATTCTGTGCGGTATGTATATGCTGTAAAGAAAGGTTCCGGTGGTTTTTAATAAAACCCTGTTTGTTCTTATGCAGTCAAAGTCAGCCAGAAGTTTCAAACGATCACGAACAGCTGCTTCACTGAGGGTTTTATCGATACTACGAGGATTTGTTATTCCGTCGAGCCTTCTTCCCCAACGAACAATTTCTATAGGCAAGCAGTATGATTCTTCCAGAAGATAATTAGTGATTTCAACCAGCGCATCATCTTTCCTTTTTATTGTACAGTAGCTGTTCCATTTGGGATATTTCATAATAAAACCTCCTTGCGGTGATGAACATTTGCATGCTTGTACAGGTTGTGTACAAGCATGCTGTGTTTTTATTAGGCGATTTTTCTGTGAAGCTCGGTGAAGATATTTTCAATGACCTGAGAAACATGATTAATTGGGATAACCTCAACGGAAAACATGTCCAGATCATCTTTTGAAAGCTCTTTATAGTTTCCTTCAGGAATAAACACCTTTGAGCAACCGGACTGTTCTGCGGCCTGAATCTTCGCAATAGTGCCACCGATGTTGAAAACATAACCATTACCGTTAATTTCACCGGTATACGAAACATTTTCAACAATAGGAGTGTTGAAAACTGCAGAAAGCAGTGACATAAGAATTGCGACACCAGCAGAGGGGCCGTCCTTCTGAACTGCACCTTCGCCAAAATGAATGTGAATGCCCTTGTTTGAGAGGATTCCCTTGTAGTGGCGTTTTATATAGCTGATTGCAAGCTTTACACTGTCAACAGTACTTTCTTTAGGAAGACCCGTAATAGTCAACGAGTTTTCGTCAGGAATAAGCATAGTTTCAACAGAAAAAGCCATGCCGCAGTTGTTACCGGTAACAGCAAGAGCTTTTGAAAGACCGGGGTAATTTTCATAAGGAAAGTTACCTCTTTCTGCAGGAGGATTGCCGAGAACAGACTTGATATCATCGGCACCAATGATAAGCTTTCTTTCATCGGAAGAGAACAACTTGTCTCTTATGAGTCTCTTGATAGCCTTGTCAGCATCACGAACACCGAAGGAACGACAGTATACTTCGACAATAAGCTTCTGTGCTTCCTTAGAAAAGGTTACTTCGTAACCTGTAGGAACAAGTTCCGAAACAGCCTTGGGAATAATATAATTATGGATGATTTCAGCCTTTTCTTTTTCTGTGTAGCCTTCAAGATGAATAACTGTAAATCTGTCAAGAAGAACAGAATCGATTGCAGAAAGATCATTAGCTGTTGCAATATACATAACTCCTGATAAGTCAACAGGCTGTCCGATAAAACTGTCTGTGAATTCGGAAGAATCATCAAGCAGATCAACCAAAGCATTAGTTGCCGAAACTCCTTCTCGTGAACCCATTTTATCAATCTCATCAAGGTGAACAATACCTTTTGATGTTTTCATTTTGTGAACAGCTCTGATAATCATTCCGGCGTCTGCACCGATATATGATAATGAATGACCTTTAATTGATACATCATCGGAAATACCGTTTAAAGAAATTTTACAGTATGCTGAGTTGCATGCCTTGGCAATACTCTTAACGATAGATGTTTTTCCGATACCGGGAGGTCCTACAAAAAGCAGTCTCGTTGCAGACAAAGGTCTGCTATTAAGAGCACAAACATTAAAAATCTGTGCAACCTCTCTCTTTACATTCTCCATACCGTAGTGAGTTGTATTAACTTCGGCATAAAAATGTTCTTTATCGAAACAAGAAAATGCATTACCGACAGGAATAAGATTCACAAGATAATTAAGCTTTTTCTCGTATTTCTCTTTTACCTCGCTGTCAAGGTTTTCCCGTTTAAGCTTCGCAATAAGGTATTTTATTTCTTCTGAGATTTCAGGAGAATAAAGCGATTTGTTACGACGATGAATAATAGCCGGAGAATTCTTGTTAACAGTACTGTCAAGTGTTGCGTCAACAAAGGCTTTGTCAACGATGATCTGGTTTCTCGTTCCTGCCGAATCCCATATTGAAAGCACTCTTCTTACGATACTTTCAATACCTTTTTTAAGATCTCTTGCGCCATCGTCTTCACAAAAATTCTGTGCAATATATTTTATTACATCATCATTAATGATAATCTCTTCAGCACCAATATCAAAATCCTTGAGAATGGAAGGTGAAATGAATTTCTGTGCAATTTCAACCTTTTCGTCTTCTTCATAATCATCAACATTGATAACTGTAAATCTGTTAAGAAGATTTGCAGGGATGGTATCAGTTGAATTAGCAGTTGCGATGAAGATGGTGTTTTGTGTATTTATGTATGTCCCAAGAAAAGCATCCTTGAAATAATGCTCATCTGAAAGAGCATCATTGAATGCTTTGCTTACGGTTCCGCCTTCTTTAGTGGATTCATAGGATTTATCATATTCATCAAGTCCGAAAACTACTCGTGTGGTACCAACCTTGTAATAGTTCTTAACTACCTCACCACAATCTGAAGCATCATAGTGCGGTGCATCTCCCAAAACATCAACTACTGATGTTGAGGATCCGAGCGGGATTACAAAGAAAGGAATTCCAAGCACTTCCGCAACAGCTTTCATAATAGCGGTTTTTCCGACTCCCGGGGAGCCTACAAGAAGAACGCAAAAGCCTTTCTTGTTACTGTACTTAGACGCCACAATCGCTTCAGCAAGCTTTTCTTTGAGTTTGTTGTGTTTGTGTAAAATACTGTCAAGTTTCGCAATGATTTCTTCTTTAGTCATTGAAATGTCCTGTGAAACACCCTGATTGATATTAAGGATATATGAAAGTCTTCTTGTAGCTCTTGTTTTGTTTGCATAAGTCAGACTTCTGCATTCTTCAAACATGGCTTCAATATCCCTTTGCTGCTGAGGAGTGTATGTGTTTCTGCACATATCAAACTTGAGCCTGAGCGTTTCTGTATCTGTAGAAGGAACAGGTGAGTTTTTTACTGTTGCAAACTTTTCACCGAAGAGCTGTTCCTTGAATGATTCCTGAACGCTTGCCGGAAGATTAAGGAACATATTCATCGCATTAAGCTTTTTTTCAACAGTATCAAAAGCATTAAACATGTCGTAAAACTCTTTTGATACAACTGCTTTTGCAACACATTCAGTGTTGATTCTACACATAATATATACCGTTTCACCCGCAATAATATATTTCTGAGGCATAATTGTATCTGATGAGATTTTAGCCTCAAGAGGGTGATTCTTAAAAAGAAGTTTCATGGACATGTCAGCAGATAAAACAAGATTGCTTTCGTAGATATGCTCAAATACGATATAGCCTGATTTGTCAAGAGTTGTATTCGTGCATTTTGTGTTTGTTTCAGAACTTATCTGCGACTGAATCAGCTCGTTTGCGACACGGTCGAGAATAGCTACAACGTTTTCTTCCGGAAGTGTATTGATAAGTTTGATAAAATGCTCTATTTTGTCCATCATAGTTTACCTCCTCGTTGATGGTTTGTATCTTCACTGTCTGTATCGGTTACTGTTGATTAAGAAATGTCGCTTTTGCCTTCTTCATCCGGAATTGCGAGGAGCTGATCAAAAAGACTGCCCGGGACAACATCAGAAGAATCTTCTGATGATTCCTCTTCCTTTTTTGCAAAAAGACTGGATGCAATGGCATCTCTGCGTTCAGCTCTTTTACGAATCCACTCTGAAAATCCGGGAGGTTCGGGAAGGTTTATGTGATGAAAATCTTCTTTATCTTCATTTTCGTTTTCGCCGAACGGGAAGTTATCAGGTAAATCTTCTGTGAGCTGCTTTGCAATTTTCTCGATATGTTTTTTAATTACTTTTTCAACATCAGCTTCATCAGGTTCAAGAAGCTTCATGTGAGCGAGCTTTTCGAGAGGGATGTTAAATGCATCAAGAATTTTAACACATTCGCCTTCCATAATTTTGAACATTAAAACACTGAGTGGTGCATCATCAAAACGCTGTTCTGTGTGAATATGAAGGTTTCCGTTAGGTGCAATACGGAGATTGCAACATTTGTAGTTTGCGTTTATCTTGTCAATGTATTCCCCAATCTGTGAACGGGCCTCTTTAGGGCAATGAATTGAAGGGGAGATTTCCATAATGACCACTTCTGCGCTTTTATCGATTCTTGTGATTACAGAGTAGGTTCTGTCTGATGTATCAATGCGGGCTGTAAAGCCTTCACCATCCATCATTTTGGCGGTGTATTTGTGATCTGATATTGCATAATAAGTTTCACCGTTATGCATTGTTTCGTTAAAGTATTTTGACATAATAACATCTCCTTTTTGATAATTGCTTATTGGATTTAAGCATTCTTCATTTATAAGTAAAACAGATTTTTGAGCCTTTGACGGGAAATAGGAGAGCTTTTTAAATGTTTTTCTCCATAGACTCGTCCATCGTTGGCTTAGTCTGAAAGCACATTGGGCATTTTACCGTTTTTAAGTGCAATATAATGTAAAATCAAATAGACGAGCATTTCTGAATCGGAAAGAATTCCTTCTTCATCATAAATTTCACAATTTACGATGGATGAAATGATAGCAATAAGAGGTTTAGTGTTTTTTTCGTCTTTCATTACCGCAAAGGGCTGGTTGGCGATTCTTGTGAATGCAATGGATTCGTTTCTTTTAATGCCGGAGGACATACTCAAAATATCGTGTATTTTTTTGAACATAATCAAGTCTTCAAAATTAAGCATACAGTCGATTTCGAGAAGGGTGTTTGTGATGCTATCGAAGGTGTAGGTGTTGATAATTTCTTTGATTGTCATAAGAACATCTCCTTTAATAATTGCTTATTGGATTTTAAGTATCCTTTAATTATAAGTAAAACAGATTTTTAAGTATTTGGCGGGAAATAGGAATAAATTTAAAATTTTTTCTATGGAGCAAAGAAACCCTGTGCACTTTAATCTACACAGGTTTTCTTTCACTATATTGATAAGTTTAATTTGTGTTTTTCTTGGAGTCTTAATGACTGTGCGTTTCTACCTTTTAATGTATCAAGGTAGGCGTTGCTGTATTTTTTGAAGCTTGCGGTATTTGCAATCAGTTTTTGTCTTTAAAGGTTGAGCTGCTGAATTTTCTTGTCAGCGGGTTTTTCTTTTTTATCAACAAGTAAACCTCTTATAGGTTACGTATGTTATAAGTATAGTTTTTACACTTTTTGCGTGGAAACAACTTTACAAAAATGACACCGAGAATGCTGATTCTCGATGCCAATAAAGCAAATTTATAATTATTGAAAAGAATATTATTTTATGATAAAATGCCACTAACGATATAGTGAAAAGAAAATTTACCCGTTTCAGACCCATAAAAGGCGGTTTCGGGTCGTTGGATGTACCGAAACCGCAAAAAGCTGTATAATAATTATGGGTTATTTTTGCCTTATATTCAAAAGTTTTTTAAACGAAAGGAAGTCTAAAATGAAACACATTTTTAAAAAAGGCATCGCAATACTGCTTTCAATACTGTGTGCTTTTAACCTTGCTGTTGTGTCCTTTGCGGAGGAAACGGTGGTGACGGGCACCTGTGGTGAAAATGCAAGCTGGTCATTCAACACTGTTTCGGGGTTGTTGGTTATCAGTGGAGACGGGGAGATGAAGAGCGAATCAAATAATAATTATATGCCCTGGAATAAATATAAAGAAGAAGTCAAGGAAGTTGTAATTGAAAATGGTGTTACAACTATATGTAAAAATGCTTTTAG
Source organism: Acutalibacteraceae bacterium (assembly GCA_045648745.1). Lineage (GTDB taxonomy): Bacteria > Bacillota > Clostridia > Oscillospirales > Acutalibacteraceae > CAG-488. The sequence continues at coordinate 38,618 of JAZROM010000078.1, forward strand.
CGGTTGCAAAAATCTTGAAACGGTTACGATTCCAAACAGCATTATGGCTATAGATACTTATGCTTTTTTCCATTGTGAGTCTCTTGTTGAAATAACAATTCCTGATAGCGTAGTTAGTATTGGCAACTATGCTTTTGACAATTGTGTTAGTCTTACGATGATTTCTATAGGTAAAGGCGTTGCTGATATGAAATACACCTCGTTTCTTAGATGCAAAAGTCTTACAGATATCACGGTAGACAGCGAGAACTTGAATTTCTCAAGTGAAGATGGTGTTTTGTATAACAAAGATAAGACAAAACTTATAAAATATCCGGTAGGAAACAGCAGAACAGCTTTTGAAATCCCCGAAGATGTTGAAGATATTGAAATCGATGCTTTTTACGGTTGTAGTTATCTGGTTAATGTTAAAATTCCGGAAGGCGTAGTGAATATTGGATTCGCTGCATTTTATAATTGTGATAATATAACAGGCGTAACTTTGCCTAAAAGTATCAAGAGTATAGCCGAATCTGCTTTTTCAGACTGTAATGCACTTAAAGATATATACTATTCCGGTGATTTAACAAGTTGGTGTTCAAATAATTTTGAAACATTCCTTTCTCAATCAACAAACTATTATATTGACGGAGAACTTGTTTCAGGCGATTTGGTTTTACCCGAGGGTATTACATATATTGGAAGCAACGTGTTTAATCACTGTATAGGTATTACAAATGTAATAATACCGAACAGTGTTACAAGTGTTGGTGAAAGTGCTTTTCGCGACTGTATTTGGCTTAAAAAAGTCCATATTCCTGATAATGTTAATTCTGTCGGGGAGGGGTGTTTTGTTGGTTGCTACTATTTATCAGATGTAAAATTACCTGATGCTATTGTTGAGATAAAGGATTTTACCTTTTCAAGCTGTGATAAACTCAAACAAATCACGATTCCTGAAAATGTAACGAGTATTGGCGAATATGCTTTCCAATATTGTAACGCGTTAACAAATATTACTATACCGGAAAGTGTAATTGAAATTGGAAAAGGCGCATTTAGATATTGCCCCAATCTTGCCACGACCTATTATACCGGTACTGAGGAACAATGGAATGCAGTTTCCATTGGCACCGAAAACGAACCTCTGACTCGTAATGTCGTTTTCAATTATGGTAAACCTTCCGATATCTGCGGTGAAAATGCAACGTGGGCTTTTGACGAAGCAAGCGGAGCTCTCACAATCTCAGGTACAGGGGCAGTCAGTGATTACTCCAACTGGAACGATATTGCAAATGCAGTTGCTTATGTTGAAATAGGCAACGGTATCGCATCCGTGGGCGAAAATGCATTTAACGGATTCAGTTCACTTAAAGAAGTGTATATGGCTGAAAGTGTATCCGAGCTTGGCAACAATGCTTTTACAGGTTGTCCGAAGCTTGCAACTGTAACAGCACTTTCGGATGATTTGAGTTTCACCAATGCCTTTTCTGGCAATGATTCACGTCTGTTTTTCGTTGCAAAAGCAGGTTCAGGAACATACACTGCCTTCAAATCGGCAGGCTTTACTGTTAACGGAATAAGCAGCGACAAGGAAAAAGACGGTCGCAAGGTGCTTTCATTCGACGGCAAAACAACCATATATCAGAAACTTGATTATAACTATATTTCAAATCTGATTGCTGACAATTCTGATACATATTATTTGTATTTCGACAAGATAACCTTTGAGGGAATAGCTCCCGATATAATTATTATTGACGAAGAAAATCTTGACAGTGCAGAACAATATTTTACTCTTAACGAGGTTTATATCAGCGTTTCTGTTAACGGAAAAACAGTTTCTCTTCCTGAGCTTGTGCAACTGCTTCAGGATGAAGATGCCGACGGAATTATAAGCTTTGAAGAGAAGGAAGGCGAAACATTTTTTGAAATGCTTTCGGATTTCTTTGAAGAAACGGTCGGGGAATTTGTTACACAGGCGTTCAAGGTAATCAAAACCGTTATAAATGCAATACGCAAACTTTTTAAATAAAATAGATTGATAATCGGCAGGAAGTGCTTTTCGGCATTCCTGCCGATTTTTGTTGCCCTGGAATGTGTAAAAACACCAAATCTAAAAACAGCAAGAGATTTAAGTTGTATTTTCCAAACATTTCAGGTCGTCAAAACGGCATTTCAGGTCTTCGTGTAAAAAACATTGCTTTTTTAATGATAAAATCTATGCATCATAGCCAAACGGCAGAAAGAAGTTGTTTATATGAAAAAACTATTATCTATTTTATTGGCAATCCTTTGCGTGATGAACCTGACCGTGGTTTCATTCGCAGCGAAAGAAGTTTCGTACTTTGATGAAGAAACAGGTACTTTGTATCTGATGACCGAGAATTGGATTGAAGATTTGGGAATCGAAGAAACAGATGAAGCATTATTAGCTTTTTGCGGAAAAGTAAAAACTGTGTATTTTGACGAGAAATGCAATATTACTGATAATTTTAGTATCTGTATTTACTTTAATAATCTTGAAAAAATTGTAGTTGACGAAGATAGCACCGAATGGTTTGTTTACGACAATGCGCTATATTATAATGCTATTAGCGGTGATGAAGAAGTCTGTGGCTTAGCATTCTACCCGGCAAAGTGTCCAGACAAGGATATTGTTCTTCATCCGGATGCAACACAATTCATTTTATCGGCGTTTTATGTGTATGACCCGGTGCTTTACGTTCGTCCGAATGAAAACGAGTACAACTTGTATGTTGTTGACGAAGGTCAGTTTCAAAAAATCATAAATGACAGTGCTGGTGAAGGAAATTTTTTGCATCTTAAATTTACGAATATTTATGTAAATGATACTCAGGAAAGCATAGATGCAATCGGTGAGAATTCTCAGTACTCATTTGAAACTTATAATAAGAGATTAGAATATGAATGCTTTACAGTATATTACTTCGAATGCAATGCAGGAAATGATGAGAAATGTGATGAAATCTTGAATAGAATAGGAAAAATCGCTGATGAAGTCGAATACCCTGAGAACACGGATGACACAGCGGCTATGAGTGAATATTATGATACACTTTATTGCAGGGTGTCGGAATACATAAACACATTAGATTATGTAGAATACACAGAAGAAGCTCATGCCTTAGCAGGAAGACCGGCTGAAGAATATGCTTATTACAAGGCAGAGATAGATTATTGTTATAACCTTTACCTTTTCTTCAAAAATCGCGGCAATCCCATTAAACCCCTCTCAATCCTCACATCAGGTATTTGCGGTGAAGGTGTAGAATGGGCAATCGACCGTGAAAACGGTGTGCTTTCAATCACAGGCAACGGAGCAATCAGCGACAATTATTCAGGCTTTGATGCTTTTAAGGGTATCGTTACAACTGTTGAAATCGGCAACGGTATCACAGCAATCGGTGAAAATGTTTTCACAGGCTTCACAGCTCTTACCGAAACAAAGTTTGACGGTACACAGGCACAGTGGGATGCTGTTGCAGTGGCAGAAGGAAACGACGATTTGCTCAAAAATGTAACCGTAAATCCCGACCCGCCCGTTGAGCCCGAACAGCCTGAAGAGGAACCCACCTTCTGGGATAAGGTTGTTGCTTTCTTCAACGAGGTTGCGAATTTCTTTATCAAAATTTTTGATTGGTTCAAAAATCTTTTGGGTATCTAAAGGACAATCAAGGCGATAAACCTTATCAATGCATATATAACAGTCAAGGAGGAAGTTTATGTATTGCAATCATTGCGGAAAAGAAAACCCTGACGGCAGTAAAGTGTGCAGCTCCTGCGGTCTTGAAATCGGGAAAACAGAGGCAATAAATTATAAGCAGACAAAACCCGAAAAAAAGAAACTCATTACCTTTGGCGGAATCGGTCTTGGCGTATTAGCTGTGATTATTATTGCGGTTGTTATAGCTGTTTCTGCAAGTTCAAAGGTTTCTCTTAAAAAATATGTTGCAGAAGAGCTTGAATACTCAGGCCTTAACGGATACGGTTTTGTTGAAAATGCTGACAGTCTGATAAATTGGGCGGCACTTCAGAGCGACATCTCCGATAGTAAAAACGACGGGTATGTCGATGGTCATTATGCTCCGATTGCAGGTTATATTACATACGAAATAACATCTGAAAACAACGGAACTCTTTCAAATGGTGACAAGGTAGTATTTACAGTCAGAATTGCTCAGGACAAGCTCCAAGAAAACCCGGCATATAAAAAGGGAATTTCGGGAGGCGAGGAGCAGAAGTTTGAGTTTACTGTTTCCGGTCTTGAGGAAGGTGTTACGATTGATGTTTTCGATGCTGTTGAGGGAGTTGTTATTGACTCTACACGTAACAACAATATGACAATCAAAGTTAAGGATAATTATGTCAGGGATTACGGTAAAGACGGCATAAATGTAAAGACAGAGAACGGAAAAATCCGTGTATACGGTGACAAATTCCAGTCTTTTGAAATTAGTGTCCATTCAAAGTCAGATAATTATGACAAAACCAAGGGTACGCATAAGATGACTGTATCTGATGAGGCAGACAGATATAAGGAATATGGCATACTTCTTGCGAAGACAGAAGCGGATGTTAATATAACATACATTTCTTATGTTGCTGATAACACTATCAATTCCGCCGACCTTGCTAAGATTACTCAGAAAGCAAAGGACGATATAAAAAACAGATTCCCTGACCAGAACTGTGTGCTTGAAAAGACAATATTATATGTTTATGACGGTACTCGTTACTACAACTCAGTTGTTTACTTTTTCAGAGGTACCGAGTCATATTATGCCGTATGGTGCGACAATGTTAAACAGTACAGTAACAACAGCATAGTTGACATTGATAAGCTGAAAATTGACTCCAACGCATGGTATATGGTGTACGGCTCCCTTGCAGAGGCAGAACAGGATATGCTGAAGCCTGTAAAACAGTTTACTCTTTCTGCTTTCTGATAACGAAGTAGCAGGAGCATAAACGAAATCAAAAACGATTAACTATTATTTGAGCCGGAAGGCAGAAAGAAGAGATATTTATGAAAAAGTTATTATCCGTTATGTTGGCAATCTTGTGTATGATGAGCCTTACGGTTGCATCATTTGCAGCGGGGAATTTATATGATGACAGTCAGGACCTGACATGGACACTTGAAAACGGTACACTCACAATCACAGGTGAGGGTGAAATGGCTGATAAAAACGGCGGTGAAGACTGGACACAGGGATATGCCGCTGACATAAAAAAGATTGTTATAACTGACGGTATAACACGTATTGGTAAAAATGCGTTTGGCAGAACATTGTTCTATGTATATGACCACCCAATCAATTGGAATTGTGAGAATCTTGAAGAGGTTCAGATTGCTGAAGGCGTAGAGTCAATTGGCGAAGGAGCTTTCGGCTCAGCAACATCTCTCAAAACGGTCTACATCCCATCGAGTATGAAAGAAATTGAAGTTGACGCTTTCGGTGACTGCACAGCCATTAAGGATGTTTATTTTAACGGTACTCCGGAGCAGTGGGTAGCTCTTAAACTTAAAATCGCTGACAATAATGATTATCTTGTAAATGCAGAAGTTCACTTCCCGGGTGAAGATGATGAGAATGAAAAAGTCGGTAAGGTCAACTCTGTATCGATTGGCGATATTTCAATTAATTACAAGGCTTCAGCAAAAATAGAATGTAACGTCAACGCAGATGCAGGCGTGAAGTATACTGTTAAATATTCTTCATCAAATCCTTCAGTTGCAACAGTTGACGGCAACGGAAACGTTAAAGCAACAGGCACAGGCGACGCAACAATTACCTGTACCGTAACAGATGAATACGGCAACACCGTTTCTGATACCTGCGAAGTAAGTGTCAGCTATGCATGGTGGCAGTGGATTATTGTTATCGTTCTTTTCGGATGGATCTGGTATTAATATTTTTGTGTTCAGTGTTTAAATAAAAGAGGAAAGTTTTTATGAAGAGTAAATTTGTCAGAGCAATTGCTCTTGTGCTGTCGTTAATGTTGATTTTTTCAACTTCTGCGTTTGCACAAACAGCGACAATTGAAAATGTGTCAGTCGGAATGTTTGATACATGTCTGGAGTTGATGGAAGATAGATTAATATCGTTCTCTGTTGACACCTCGGAGACTGAGGGCGAAATCATCGATACTGAAGATCCTTCTGATCCGTCCGAATCGGGCGAAGAACCTGACGAACCTCCGACGGAGCCGGAAAATCCTGAAGCTCCCGAAAACCCCGAAAACCCTGACAACCCTGACAATCCGGATAATCCGGACACTCCCGATATCCCTGATACACCCGAGGAGCCCGAACCGCCGAAACCGACCTTCGACGAATTACCCGGTGATACGGTTGTCGGCAGAATGTATATCTGTTCGGAAATTGTTTTTCTCGGTCACTCGTGGATATACATCGAAAGCACTTTCGATGGTGAAATGCAGGTAGGTGGTTACACGGTTGCGCCGTTCGGCAGTGTGTCTGTCGGTACGTTCCTTATGTCCCGCAGAGACGGTATGGGTGTGTACTATAATGTTGAGAGATATAGTGCAACTAAGTTCGGTCTCAGGAGTGCAAATTGGTTGGGAATGGACATTACCAAAGACCAGCTTATAAAAGTAAACAAAGAAATCAAAGGTTGGAATTACTGGGATTTATATTTCAATTGCACATTCTTTGCATCCAAGGTATGGAACAGTGTTTCTGACAAATTCTTTATGCCGATGATGTTCCCTGTTTTCACCAAAGCGCAGGCAAACACTAACGGCGGGAACAAAAATGTGACAATGCAGCCCCACGATAATCCCGCGGATTGTTTTAAACAGCGCGGTTCAGGTGACAATGCAAGACTTGAAACCGTAAGTTCAGGTTCACTGAAAACAAGAATCGGATAGGGAAAGAAAAATAAAACGCGACAGAGTTTTTGCTCTGCCGCGTTTGTTTTTGTTTTAAAACAGTAGGCCGACTTTGATTGAAAATTCAGTATCCGTACTGTCGAGTGTAACAAAACCGTTGTATTTTTGCGCTGTATGTTTAATGTTGCTTATGCCGAAACCGTGGTTATCCGTGTCGCGTTTCGTTGTTTTGATTGCATTGTTTTTAATCTCAACTTTTTTCGGAACAGGGTTGGTAACGGTGACTGTACAACCCTTTTCGTTCGTTGAAGCTTTAATTTGAATTGTACAGGGTGACAGCGGAACGCTTGCCCGTACTGCATTGTCAAGGCTGTTTGCAAGGATTGTGCAAAGGTCGCTGTTGTCAATTTTGTTGGGGTGAATGCTGCCGTGGAATGTGATTTGAATATTGCTTTTCAATGCTTCATCTGCCTTGTGGGCAATCAACGCATCTGCAAAATAATTGCCCGTTGCAAACTTTGTTTCGGTTTCTTTGATGTCTTCCGTCAGCCGTGCAAGGTGCTTTTTTGCATCGTCAAGCTTGTTTTCGTCAAGCATAACTCCGAGCATAAAAAGGTGGTTTTTGTAGTCGTGTCTGAAACGGCGGATATCCTGACTTTTTTTAGCAAGCTCTTCGTAATGCTGAATCTGCATATCGAGCTGTTCAAGAGAGTCTTTTTCTTTGAGTGAAACGGTGATATATTTGAACACCATATACGAAAGGCAAACAAGGATGAATCCCGCGGAAACAATCAGCAACAGCTGAGCCACGTCAGCGTAAGATGTTGCATCTTGCGAAAGGGTCAACGTATATTGTGTGGCAACACACGCGACAAGAATAACAAAATAAAACAAAGACGGTATGCTTTCAAAAAAGTCAACAGGAACTACGAAATCTCGCTTGTAGTATATCGCAAACACAATTATCAGAAGAACGGCAAGAATACCTGCATATATCCAATTCGTTGTTACTTCCGATGTGATGTTTATTGTGGTGGTTATAACTGCAACCGACAAATCAAGAAGCAGATTTAAAATTAAACCGAAAAGAAAGAATGTCTTTTTCTTGGTCGGTTTTAACACACAGTAAGGAAAAGCCGCGAACAGAAGCAGTGTTGACAGGTCGGCAAGGGTGAAAGCTAACTCAGCATCGTTGAGAGTGAAAAACGGAGCCGTTGACATAGAAGCCAGTGCTATGGCCGAGATAACAGTTGCCGCTTTTTTGACCTGCACCTTGTAACCTATCATCTTATTGAGAATAAACAGAACAAAAAACGTGCCGATGATGTTCTTAGCAAAATATGAAATACATTCAATGAGCATAATATCACCTGAAATCAAGCTTCAAGAAACAGTTCGCGAAGCTTTGCGTAGTTCTTTTCGCTGGTGTAAACTGTATCACCGTTTTTCATAACAGCAGTTTTGCTGTTGATACTTTTGATTTTTGAAATATTCACAAGATACGAACGGTGTGTTCTGAAAAAGCCAAACTTAGTAAGCTCTTTTTCAAACTCGGTAATTGATTTGTGGCATCGCAGAGTTTCGTCATCAGTATGAATGAAAACATCCTTGTGAAAAACTTCAATATAATGTATTTTATCTGTGTCCACAAAGTGGATTTCGTTATTGATATTTACGGCTACGGTGCCTGAGTTGGTAACTGAATAAAAGTAATTATCCAATGCCTTAAACAGGTCTTCTTTACTTGTAGGTTTACGAAGGAACCATACTAAGCCGATATCAAAAGTGTCATATACAATATCGTGATATGCAGTCAGAATGATGATGCCTTTTTTACTGTCTGATGATTTGCGGATAATTCTTGCAAATTCTTTGCCTGTCATGAGCGGAGATTCATCAGGGTTAATAATAAAGTCATCCATATTGTGGTCAAGCACAAACAGGTCAAATTCGTCGATTCTGCTTGTAAGACTTTCGTAGGATTTGAAAGTTTCGTAAGTCAGGTCAAAAGCCTGAGCGTTGGCATATTCTTCTATTTCACGTGAAATTTCGTCAAGTACAACCTGTTCGTTATCACATATAGCAATTTTCATTTTCTCACCCATAAAACTGATTTTATCGACATTTATTTTAGCATTTTTTCGTGAAGAATACAATATGATTTCCTAAAAATGAAACCCTCAAAACAATTATTGAATTTCTCTTTTCATATCTTCCGATGCCAATTAAATAAACCTTTGACATCTGTGGGTGAACTGTTTTTAGCTCCGAAGTCTGAGGCGGTGCTGTTGCAAAGCAACGGCCGCCGAGGACGCAGCCTGTGAAACAGGCGTGTCCTTCTGCCCCTGCCATAAAGAAACGGTTACCAAAAGGTAGCTGTTTTCTTTTTGCATTTTATCCGAGTTGACAGTTTTTTGTTTTAGATTTATAATTGATAATAGAAATTTGTTCGGAGGTGCGATATGGCAACTTTAAAACTTATTTTAGCTTTTTTTCTTTCCTTTTTCCGTGTTCTTGCTCCCGTAGGAGCACTTGTTGTGAATTTCGGTGAAAGCAATTTCTTCACCGAGTGGTCGGTAACAGATGAATTCACGGCGGACTACTGTGCAGAAATTGAAAAGAATCCCGATGAAGATTTTATCATTCTCAATCTTGCCGATGTTCAGCTCAAGGATGATCTCGTTTTTGAAGAAGAAGGCGAGAAGACAGTCGAAATGATTGATAATCTCGTCAGAGAAACCGAGCCCGACCTCATTACTCTGACAGGTGACAACGCGTGGGGAACGGTCGCATATATCAACCTTGTCAAGCAGATTGATGCTTACGGTATCCCGTGGGCACCCATTATGGGTAATCACGACGGTCAGTGCTGTATCAATGAATTCTGGGCTGCACATCTTCTCTTCAAGGCTGAAAACTGCCTGTTTGAGTTCGGTCCTGAGGATATGGGATACGGCAACTATATCATAAACATTACTGAAAACGGACACATTATACACACTCTCTTTATGGTTGATACTCATAACAATACTGAATATACCCTTGAGGACGGTTCAACCGTAGGCGGTTATGATCATCTCTGGGATAATCAGATTGAGTGGTACAAGTGGGCTGTTAAGGGGATTTCAGAAATTGAAGGCCACACGGTTGAAAGCTCAGTTTTTATGCACATTCCCGTTTATGAGTACAAGGACGCGTGGATATCTGCCAACGGCAGTGATGAGATTGGAGCTCTCGCTCCCGAGCTTGCCCCCGATGCTCTCGGACTTTTGGGTGAAGGAGTGAGCTGTCCGCCTGTAAACAACGGTTTTTTTGATGTCTGCAAGGATCTCGGAAGCACAAAAAATATATTTGCAGGTCACGATCACGCAAACAATTTCCAGATATATTATGAAGGCATCAGGCTTACGTATACGCTCAAAACAGGATACGGAGCTTATTATACGGACGGCATTATGGGCGGAACAGTAATTTCAATCGGCTCCGACGGTGCGGCCTATGCAGAGCATATTTATATGGTAGATTAACGGCAGACAAAATGGCAAACCACGAGACCACGTGACATTTCACACTTTTTTATAAGCACATTCTCGCCGCCGAGTTTTCGGCGTCACAGAATTGTGGCGCAGCCACGTCAGTGGATGCGCCTACATATGTTCATGCGCTATGGAGTTGATTGATGTTTAGGAAAGTTTACTTTTACAGTTCGTCATCGAGTCGTCGGCAAGTTCTTGCGAAGTTGTTCCACGTTTGTTGAAACAGGCGTGTCCTTCTGCCCCTGCCATAAAAAGTCCGCAAATCCTTGATAAATAAGGGCTTGCGGGCTTTTTCTTGCTTTTTGATATTTTCGGCAATATCGGAACACTTGACAAAAAAACAGAAGATGTTATAATACGTCCAATAGAATATCGATATAAGAAGATACGGTTTGAACAGTTGTAAACTTAGTAGATTGAAAGGGAAATCCGGTTCAAGTCCGGAGCAACCGCCATTACTGTATGTGATGAAGGGCAATTTGGCATAATAGGAAGTTGTCGTATCACAAGTCAGAACACCTGCCGTATTTTTCAGGTTTAACACAACTTTGGTGAGAAGAGTGCAACCGATTTATCGCAGTATGGTAAATTTCGGATTGCCCTCTTTTTTGTTTTTATTGCAGTCCGAAGTCACTCTTGCTGAACCGCGTTTAATCTGTTGTACTCTTTTGACCTTTTTGGTTGAAAGGGTATTTTTTATTCAAAATCAGTGGCCACTGTTTTGATAAATTTTTAAAAGTTAAAGGAGTTTTTAAAATGAAAAAAGTTTTATCACTTGTACTGTCAGCTATTATGATTCTTAGTTGTATGAGTGTAAGTGCTTTTGCTGAGACAGATTCCGTGACAGTTTATGTAACTGTTGCAAACAAAGGGGAGTTGGTTGCAGCTCAGGTTGAAGTAAATGTTACTGACATTGATAATGACGGTGCTTTCACAGTAAACGATGCGCTGTATGCATTGCACGAGTCAGTTTATGACGGCGGAGCAGAGGAAGGCTACAGCTACTACATACATAAGGATTACGGTCTTTCACTCGGAAAGCTTTGGGGTGATACGAGCGGAAACTTCGGATATTATGTAAACAATGCGTCCTGCTGGGGTCTTGCTGATGTTGTTGAAGACGGCGACTACCTGAATGCGTTTGTTTACACTGATACAAAATTTTATTCAGACACATATTGTTTTTTCAGCGAATACAAGGTTACAGCAGACAAGGGTACAGAAATTGAGCTTACACTCAGCGGTGCAGGTTATGATGAAAACTGGAATCCGATAACTGTACCTGTTGCAGGGGCTGAAATCACTGTTGACGGAGTAAGTACAGGTGTTATTACAGACGAAAACGGAAGGGCAACAATAACAATTGACAAATCAGGGGATTACATTATCAGTGCAGTTTCATCTTCAAAGATAATTGTACCTCCTGTATGTACTGCTGATGTCAACGGCTTTTTTGAAACTGTTTTCAATGCAATTGTCAGCTTCTTTGAGAATGTTATTAATTTCTTTGTTTCGCTTTTTGCATAAAATCAGATGAAAAAAGTTTCGAGATTTTTAATTTTGGCATTTGTTTTAATTTTTGCAGTGGTGGGGTGTATTCCTGCCACTGCAGGCAACGCAACATCTAAGACGATAATCGAAAATGTTATTGATTTTAATCTTAAAGTATCCGGTTCTATAAATGTTCAGAATTGGATTGACGGTTATCTGTCCGAAAATGCATCTGCCGGTACAGAATGGTACATTATTGCCTTGAGCAAATACGGAAAATATGATTTTACATCATATAAAAAGGCTCTCAACGAGTATCTGTCTGAAAACGAAATCGGGTCTGCTTCATCGCGGTTGAAGTTTGCACTTGCTTTGGTTGCAACAGGTGAAAAAAACTCTGAGTTTATCACAGATTTTCTTGAAAACTCCGTTGGCGAACAGGGTATAATGAGTCTTATTTTCGGACTGCATATACTTAATAACAATTACTCCTGCAAAAAATATTCATTAAAGTCTTTGACTGATGAATTGATTTCTTTGCAATCAGCTGACGGAGGTTGGTCCCTGACGGGAACAAACAGCGATGTGGATATTACGGCAATGACTGTTCAGGCACTTGCACCGCAATATAATACCAATTCAGCCGTCAGAAAAACTATAGATGAAGCAGTTGTTTTTTTGTCTTTGCGCCAAAACGAAAACGGAACATATTCGAGTTACGGAGTGAGTAATCCCGAAAGCATTTCTCAGGTTATAATCGCACTTTCGGCACTTGGGATTGATTCGGAAAAAGATGAAAGATTTATTAAAAATTCAAAGAATCTTTTTGATGCTCTTGAATCTTTTCGTTCAGCGGATGGAGGATATTTTCATCAATACGGAAAAGGGACGGATCCAACTGCTACTGTTCAGGTGTTTTGTGCGGCTGTTGCATATAAAAATATGAAAGACGGAGAATCTCCGTTTTATATTTTCGGTCAGAAAGAAAATGCAACATCCTCAGGTCAAAAAGAGGAAGCAGTAACAACAACTACTGCAAAGAAAACGGAGAATATCGAAAAAATTGTAACGCAGGAAACCGAACAGACATCTTCACTGACAGAGAAAGAAGAAATCATATCTGTATCAACACAAACTGTTACTTCGTTTGAAGAAAATGAAGATAACAACAAGTCATACACTTCATATAAAATATGGATAATTTCGGCAACTATTCTGTTTACGGTTTGCCTTTGTGCAGTTCTGTTAATGACAAAGCGGATAAACCGACGTAGTTTCGTTGTAATAATGCTTGCCGCCATTTGTGCAATACTGGTTGTGATTTTTTCAAACATAAAATCTGACAAAAACAAAGATCTTTCTGCAGACGGTAATTCGGCAATGGGAACAGTCACAATCAGCATCAGGTGTGATACAATAAAAGATGCAAAAAATGATCTCATTCCCGAAAACGGTGTTATTCTTGGAGAAACGGAGATTCAGATTGATGCTGATGATACGGTTTACGATGTGCTTTTAAAAGCCTGTAAAGAGAATGGCATCCACTTTGAAACCACAGGTGTAACGGAAACTTTGTATATAGAAGGAATCGGCAATATCTACGAAAAGGATTACGGAGATTTATCCGGATGGATGTATTTTGTCAATGGTAAATCTCCGTCAGTAGGCTGCGGAAAATATAAACTGTCAGATAAGGATGAAATAGTATGGTGCTACACCTGCGAAATGGGAGCAGATCTGAACTATTGACAGTTTCAGAAAATTTATTATAATAAAAATACTTAATACGGTTCTGCGATGTCAGATTAAAAGGGAAATCAGGTCAGATTCCTGAGCAACCGCCATTACTGTGTTTATGCGTATGCATATCAGTCAGAACACCTGCCGTATATTCAGGGTTTTACACAACTTTGGTGAGAAGAGTGCAACCGATTTATTGCAGTATGGTAATTTGTGGTTTATTAAACCTTGTTTTTGCCGTGCTTAGTTTGATCTGTTGTACTCTTTTGACCTTTTGGGGTTAAAAGGGTATTTTTATTTACAAAGGAGGTTTGACAAGTGATATCAGAAGACAAAAAGTTATGGGCACAGGAAATTCTGCGGCAAAAAGCCGAGGAGCTCGGAAGACTTCCTAAAAAGGATGATTTTGACGAACTCACACGTTCACGAATCAAGGCCTTCCTCGGTCCTTGGCCGAGAGCATTGGAAGCGGCAGGACTAAAGGAAGCAAAACCTGTTCCTGAAAAATCTAAAAAGCCTAAAAAACGTTTAAAAAAACAGTTCTGATTGGATTAAAAATATGAAAGATTCTTTTGCAGACTATCATCCGTTTGTAAACTTAATATTTTTCGCGTTTGCGATAGGCTTTTCTCTTGTGCTGACACATCCGTTGGCGCAGGGGCTTTCACTCGTTTGTGCGATTGCTTATGCAGTAAGTGTCAACGGTAAAAAAAGCGTAATTTTTCTTTTGAAATACTGCTTGCCGATGGTGCTTTTAACTGCATTTATTAACCCTGTATTCAACCACGAGGGTGTGACAACTCTGCTGTATTTTCCGAACGGAAATCCGCTTACACTTGAAAGCATTTTATACGGACTTTCTGCAGGTGCGATGATTGTAACAACTCTTATGTGGTTTTCGTCATTTAACCGAGTAATGACAACGGACAAGTTCATTTATCTTTTCGGCAAAGTCATTCCTGCTTTATCACTTGTTCTGAGTATGTCATTGAGATTTGTTCCCAAATTCAAATCCCAGATGCAGACAGTAACAGACGCACAGAGAAGTATCGGCAGGGATGTGAGCTCAGGAAGTCTTTTGGAGAGAACAAAAACGGCAGTTCATATCTTTTCAATTATGATAACCTGGTCACTTGAAAATGCGATTGAAACGGCTGACAGCATGAAAAGCCGTGGCTACGGACTTAAAGGCAGAACAGCTTTTTCAATTTACCGATTTGATAAAAGAGATAAGGGTATTCTTATATGGCTTTGTGTCTGCGGAGTTGTAATTGTTGTCGGAGCAATTTTAAATGCATTCAGCTTCAGATTTTTCCCCGACATCCGTTATTCCGCATTTGATATAACAACGATACCTTTCTATTGCATATATTTCGCACTTTGCATCACACCTGTGATATTAAACTATAAGGAGGAGAGAAAATGGAAAACTTCAGTTTCAGAAATGTAAGCTTCACATATCCCGAGCAGGAAAACAAAGTACTCCGTAATATCTCCTTTGATGTTTCGCAGGGTGAGTTCCTTATTCTTTGCGGTCCGTCGGGTTGCGGTAAATCAACACTTCTCCGCCACCTTAAGGCGTGTCTTTCTCCTCACGGTATGCTTGATGGTGAAATCCGTTTTGACGGAAAACCGCTTAAAGAAGTTGACGAAAGAACACAGTCTCAGGAAATCGGATTTGTTCTGCAGTCTCCCGAAAATCAGGTTGTAACGGACAAGGTGTGGCACGAGCTTGCCTTCGGTCTTGAAAGTCTCGGCTATGATACTCCTACCATCCGACGACGTGTTGCAGAGGTTGCGGCTTTCTTCGGTATAGAAAATTGGTTTTATAAAAATGTAACAGAGCTTTCAGGCGGTCAGAAACAACTTCTGACTCTTGCTTCAGTTATGTGTATGAATCCGAAGATACTTGTTCTTGATGAGCCGACAGCACAGCTTGACCCTATTGCCGCTTCGGATTTTCTTGCTCTTCTCGGTAAAATCAACCGCGAACTCGGGATAACGGTTATTCTTACTGAACACCGACTCGAGGAAGCGTTTCCGTTTGCTACGAGAGTCATTGTAATGGAAAAAGGCGAAATCGTCTGTGACGATGCCCCTGAAAAAGTGGGACTGCATCTTCGTGACAAGGACAGCGGAATGTTCCTTGCAATGCCAACGGCTATGAGGGCCTGGGCAGGAGTTGAAACGAAGCTTCCTTGCCCCGTTACTGTTCGTGACGGCAGTGATTTCCTGACCGAACGGAATAAAGAAAAAGCAATTCTTCCTCTTGAAAAGGAAAAACTGCATACTTATACAGATGAAATAACTCTTAATTGTGATGAAATTTGGTTCCGCTATGAAAAAGATCTGCCCGATGTTGTCAAAAGATTCTCGCTCACCTTACATAAAGGCGAATTTTATGCAATTCTCGGCGGTAACGGTGCAGGTAAAACAACATCACTCAAAGTAATTTCAGGGCTTCGCAAAGCTTACCGAGGCACAGTGACCGTAAACGGAAAAGTCGCAATGTTACCGCAGAATCCCCAGACACTTTTTGTAAAAAGAACTGTGCGTGAAGATTTATATGAAGCACTCAGTAATGCAAAAATCACGAAAGAAGAAAAAGATGAACAGGTTGCCCGTGTGGTTGCTCTTTGCTCTCTTACCGATTTTCTTGACCGTCACCCTTATGATATTTCAGGCGGTGAACAGCAAAGAACTGCACTTGCAAAAGTTCTGCTCACTGCACCCGATATTCTTCTTCTGGACGAGCCGACAAAAGGCTTTGATGCAGAATTCAAAGTAAACTTTGCGGATATCATCGACAAGCTGACTAAGCAGGGCGTAACCGTGCTTATGGTCAGCCATGATGTAACATTCTGTGCCGAATATGCTCACAGATGCGGAATGTTTTTTGACGGAAACATCGTAGCAGAAGGCACTCCCCGTGAATTTTTCTCGGGTAACAGTTTCTACACTACATCGGCAAACCGTATGGCAAGACATATTCTTCCCGAGGCGGTAACGGTTGACGAAATCATTGCCTGCTGTGGTGGGGAGATTAAGAAAACAGGGAGTTCAGATGAAGTTTTTCCTTTACCTGAACCTGCTGCGCGAAGTGTGAATTTCAAACCCGAACCTCTAAAATTGTGGCGAAAAATTCTTGCTACTGTTTCAGCTCTTGTTTCGTTAGGAGTATTTTTATATGCTACGGGAACAACCGACTTATCAGCACTTATTAATTTTTCAGGTATCAGTGCGGAAGGTGAAAATCAACTGTGGATTTACGGTATTCTGTTTGTTGCGCTGATGGTGTTTATGCTCGCAATCGGACGAAGAAGCGAGCCGCCGCTTACAGTACAGACACCAAAAGAAAAACGAAACTTAAGTAAACGAACGATCGTTGCTTCTGTTGCGATTCTGCTTTTTATTCCGTTGACTATATTTGCAGGTATTTTCTGTCTGGAAAACCGTCAGTATAATATTGTTGCACTGCTTGTACTTTTAGAATGTATGTTGCCATTCATTCTTGTGTTTGAAGGCAGAAAGCCGAAAGCAAGAGAGCTTGTAACAATAGCGGTGCTTTGTGCAATAGGAATAGCGGGAAGAAGTCTGTTTTTTATGCTGCCGCAGTTTAAACCCGTACTTGCACTTGCGATTATCGCGGGAGTAGCCTTCGGTGGTGAAACGGGATTTCTGGTCGGATCAGTTACAATGCTTCTTTCAAATATGCTTTTCTCGCAAGGGCCGTGGACACCGTGGCAGATGTTTGCTGCCGGAATTATCGGTTTTCTTGCAGGTATTCTTTTCAGAAAAGGATGGCTTCGCAGAACACGGGTTTCACTTGCCGTGTTCGGTGCGCTTGCCACTGTTGTGATTTACGGCGGTATTATGAACCCTGCATCAATGTTTATGTACTCACCTCAAAGTATATCTTTAAAAACATTGATGGCTTATTACATTACGGGACTTCCAATGGATCTGGTGCACGGATTCTCAACTGTAATATTCATTATGCTCGCTGCCGAGCCCATGCTCGAAAAAATGGACCGTATCAAAGTCAAATACGGTCTGGTTGAGTAAACAAAACTCCGTCAGTTTTTCCTGACGGAGTTTTTGCTTTTGTTTAGTTTTAACCTGTCAGCACTTGAGCTCCATTGCCTTTTGTTTGCGGTAAAGGCTGACTTTGCCCGAGAACACACGCGATGAAAATGCCGCTGCGGCAAAAAGAACGAAGCCCTCTGTACCGAAAAGCTCAACAGCAAGTACGGCAGACGCAATAGGACAGTTTGTAACTCCGCCGAAAAACACCGTCATACCGATTGCTGCACAGAATCCTATCGGCAGACCGAAAACAGATGCCAATGCCGCACCAAGAGTTGCACCGATAAAGAACGAGGGGACAATCTCACCGCCCTTATATCCGCTGGAAACGGTTATAAGGGTGAAGACTATTTTTAACAAAAATGCTTCGGGACGGACTGTGCCTTCTTCAAAAATTCTTTCTATGACAAAAACGCCGCCGCCGTTGTAATCTGTGCCGAATATCATTGTAAGAACAACTACGAAGCATCCGCCGACGAAAATTCTGATAAAAGGATTTTTAAAAAGATGTGCCGAAATCTTTTCACTGCCGTGTAACATATGGCAGAAAGCGTACGCGGTCAACGATACGATAACTGCTATACCGAAAGTTTTAAAAAGAGAAATCAGACTGAATTCGGGGATTGCTTCAACGTGAAATCGTTCGGGATGCACACCTATTGCAGTTGAAATGAAATGTGCCGTTATACTTGAAACAAAAGCAGGGAACACAGCAACAGCGTTCATTCTGCCGATTACAGCCACCTCAAGTGCAAAGACACACGCACCGACAGGTGTTCCGAAAACGGCTGAAAAAAGTGCAGCCATACCGCAGATAGTCATTACGGACTCCATTCTGCGGTCTGCTTTTACGAGCTTGGAAATCAGTTCAGCGGTACCGCTTCCGAGCTGAAGCGCGGCACCTTCCTTGCCTGCCGAGCCGCCGAAAAGATGAGTTATCACGGAAGCGACAAAAATAACGGGCACCAGCAGAATCGGAACTTTTTTGTTCCCCTGAGCACACTCGAGGGCTCTGTCCGTGCCGAGTCCCTCTGTTTTTGTCAGTTTGTACAGACCGACGGAAGCAAGTCCTCCGAGGGGGAGAAGAAAAATGAGCCATTCGTGTTCGCTTCTCAACTTGGTTACGAGACTGATGCTCTGTGCAAAAGCACCGCCGACTGCACCGCAGAGAAGACCTACTGCAAGAGCGGAGATTATAAGAAGAGCCCATTTAAAAATTTGCTTTTTTCTGTCTGTAGCTTTTTCTTTGTTTATTTTAGGATAGTTCATTGTGTCACCTGAATATCTGAAACTGTTTTACTGTCAACAATTGCCGTCTGTGAGCTTGGTTTTGCTGAGTCGAGCGGTAATTATACCACAGAAAAATAAAAACTACAATATGCATTTCGAAAAACAACAGAAAGGTCGGCTTGATGTTTATACTTGCCTGTGCTATACTCAAAACACAAAGTGAAACGGAGGTATGTTTATGAAATACGATATAGCTGCATTCATCTGGCCGTCATATACAGGCGACGAGCCGCGCACACGCATTTTCTGGCCCGAAGGCTACGGTGAATGGCAGACGGTCAAGGCAATGACGGACAGAGGCTACGACGGTTGCAGATGGCCGAGAATCCCGACCTGGGGTTACGTCAACGAAGCGGATAGCCGTGTTATGGAAATGCAGATTGACTGTGCCGTGTCGTACGGAGTGAATGTGTTTATCTACGATTGGTATTGGTACGATAACCGTCCGTTTCTTGAAAACTGCCTTAATGACGGTTTCCTTAAGGCTCGTAACAATACGGATATGAAATTTATGCTGATGTGGGCAAACCACGATGCAACACATTTGTGGGATAAGCGTAACTCGGACAACGACCTGTCAACCGTTATCTGGAGCGGTGTTGTCACTCCAGAGATTTTTTCGAACATCTGTGACAGAACGATTGAAAAGTATTTTTCTAAAGAAAATTACTATATGATTGACGGATGTCCTGTTTATATGATTTTTGAAATTGATAATTTTATTCGTTCTTTCGGAACAACACAGGAATGCAAAAAGGGGCTTGATGAATTCCGCCGAAAGACGGTTGAGGCAGGTTTCAACGGTTTGCATTTTCAGGTCGTACATTGGAGAGACCGTGTATACAATTGGTTGAACGATGACGACGAGTGCAAGGGTGTCAACTCTTTTGTGCTTTACGACTACCTCGGCATTGATTCTGTAACAAACTACAACTGGGGAGGCTGTGCACATCTTGACGGGGAGTATGCTGATGTTACCGGAGCGTATATCGATCGGCTGGCAATCGAGTCGGAGAAGATGAATGTACCGTTTTACCCGAATATCTCGGTCGGTTGGGATAACAACGTAAGGTTCAATAAATTTATGCCGGGAGTTGTAAAAAACAATCCGCCTGAGCTTTTCAAGGCTGCGTGTGAAAAGGTAAAAGATTTTGCTGATGACTCATTGAACAAGGGCATTATGAAAGCTCCGTTTATCACGATGAACAGCTGGAATGAGTGGACTGAGACAAGCTACCTCCAGCCCGATGACCTCTACGGATACGGCTACCTCGAAGCGATAAAAGAAGTTTTTGCAGAATAAAATATTAAGGGAAAGAGATTCTTATGGGTTTACAAAATTTATTGGCACAGTATAAACAGTATAAACACGGTATAAGTCACTGTACATTTAATCCGGAAGGTCCAGGTGTTGTAAGGATTCACTTGGTTCCGCCGAAGTTCAGACTTATCTCGGACAGGACATATATAGTTATTTTAAACGGATACTATATGTTGCCGTTAGGTTATTCGTGGGCTTTACTGCTTTCTGCGTTTATGGCAGAAGTTAATACTTTTGACGGTAGACCCATAAGCGAAAAAGACGAGGAGCAGATTTTTAAGAATACCGTCAAAAAAGTGTCATCAGTATATCCCACGGTCAGCAAACAGAGTATTGAAGAAGATTTGAATTATATTTTAAGGGTTCTTTTCGCTGTTGCAAAAGGTAATGACCCCGAGGTAGAAATTGAAAAGCTTTCTCTTCGTCAATACAGTAAACACATGACGGCGCCGCACAGAATGGATTTGCTGGTAAGCTCTATGACAGATAAAAACGGAAAGTGGCAGTGCAATCAGAAATGCCTTTTCTGTTACGCGGCAGGGCAGTGCAAAAGCAGCACAGAAGAGCTGTCAACCGAGGATTGGCAAAATATAATCGACAAACTCTACAAAGCAAAGGTTCCGATGGTAACATTTACGGGCGGCGAACCCACGATGAGAAACGATATTGATATCCTTGTTGCTCACGCAAAGAAAATGGTTACCCGCCTTAATACCAACGGTGTGAACCTGACTGCTGAATTAGTTGAGCGTTTGAAAAGTGCAGGCTTGGACAGTGTTCAGATAACATTATATTCACACAATAAAGATGTGCATAATCTGCTCATTGGCAGTGAACATTTTAAGGATACCGTTGCAGGCATAAAAAATGCAGTGAATGCCGGTTTGGATGTAAGCGTAAATACTCCGCTATGTAAAAGAAATGAGGATTATATAAAAACTCTTGAATTTATCAAATCATTGGGAGTTCGTTTTGCTACGGTCAGTGGTCTTATCTGCACGGGAATGGCAGAAATAAATCATCAGGAATATGACCTTTCTGAAAACGAATTGTTTGATATTGTTAAAGATGCCAAAGCTTTCTGCAATGCTAATGAAATGGAAATTGATTTTACGTCTCCCGGTCTGATTTCAAAGCAGAAGCTTGAACAAATCGGTATGAATGTTCCAATGTGCGGTGCGGCTCTGAGCAATATGGCAATTGCACCGGACGGAACGGTTGTGCCCTGTCAGAGCTGGTTGAAGGGTGACGGGACTTTGGGCAATATCCTGACCGACAGATTTTCTGATATATGGAAAAATAGGAAATGTATTGAACTGAGAAAAATGTCAGAGGATGAGGCTCTGGATTGTCCTTTTAGAAAGCAAAGCGGGGTAAAAGCAAAATGAAAAAGAAAAAGAGAAAAGAAGTGGATAAGTTTTCTGAAGAGTATATCAAGACACACAGAAAATTCCCTGTCAAAAATACAGTGATAATAGTTTTCTGTATTATTGCACAGATTGGTCTGGTATTTTTTGCGGCAACAACAGAACCGAAGCCTATAGATGTTATTGAAAAGTATACCGTCACGGTTGAACCGTTGGGAAACGGAACACTTGACATTGAATATTCAGTTTTGTGGAAAGCCCTGGATGCGACGGAAGATCTAACATGGGTTCAGATAGGCTTACCCAATGAAAATTGTTCTGTTTATAAGAATTCCCTTTCGGAAAATATAATGGATTACTCTTATTTGGATGAGGAAGGCTATACGGGGATAAGACTTGACTTTATAAAGGGCTACGGATACGGAGAGACAGTTGAGTTCTCTTTCAGGGTAAATCAGCGTAATATGCTTTGCAAGGACGAAGAGTCTTGTTTTTATGAGTTTGTTCCGAACTGGTTCAACAGTATACCGGTTGAATTTTATAAATTCAGATGGAAGCAGACGGAATCTTGCACAGGAGCAGTAGGTGCAAAGGTAGAAGACGGATATTATATCTGGTCGGGAAGCCTGGACTGCGGTGAATATAAAAGTATGTTTGTCTCATACGAACCTGATGCTTTCGGCAATGCCGAAACGGTAGAGTATATTCCGTTCAGCTCAGACGGAGCATATAATGCACTTGAAGAAGAACGCATTTTCAATATAGTTCTGTGTGTTATTATAATAATCGTGCTTCTGGGTGTTGAAATATATCTGTTGGACAGCCACGTTTCATACCACAGAGGACGAGGCTTCCTCAGGGGATACGGTCACCCGATACATATTTACGGAGGTCAGAATCCTATATATGTCAGGGAGTATAACCGAGCAAAATCCTATACAGGTCACGGAAGCGGAGGTTATCGCGGTGGCGGTTGCGCGTGTGCCTGTGCGTGCGCCTGTGCAGGAGGCGGAAGAGCGGGATGCAGCCAGAAAGATACATATACAAACATTGAAAACTACAAAAAAACTGATTAATTTTATAAACCAAAAACATACACCCTCTACCGTCGGCAGAGGGTGTAATTTTCATTCACAATAAATCTTAATCGCTTCAGAGATGAATTTTGCTGTACCTTCTCCGTTTTGTATGTTTATTCGCCAAGTTTTATTTTAGCAACGGAGATTTTGTATGTCGCATCATAGCAGGGAGGGTTGTTGACATAGTAAAGCGTTGTACCGTCAGGGGAGAAGAAAAGGCACGGACTGTAAGAGCATCTGTCATAAGGGTCGAGCGTGTATGGAATCGGATTGTCAACGGGGACAAATTTTTTGCCGTAGTCAAAGCTTATAAATATATCTGTTCCTGTATCACTTCCGCCTCTTATCGGATGCTTGCCGACGACAATCAGCGTGCCGCATTCGCCACCGACGGGTGACCACGCAACGTATGGCGAAGAGCCGAAGGTTTTGCCTGTTGCACGGATAATTTTACCATAGTCCGCAACATCACCCCAGTCATCGAGTGATGTTGTCTTCTTATAATAAATCGGATTTCCTTCTATACCGACCATTTCATAAACCATAAAGTATTCGCCGTTGCCCATTCTGACAACCGATGCCATACCGGGTCTGATGTCAGGGTCATCACAGGCAACACATTCAGATTTTTCACTCCAGTTAACGAGGTCGGTCGTGTACTTGTAAACAAGCTTCTGCGAATGCTCGGGATCGGAATCGTCAGAGTAAAAACAGAAAAGTCTGCCTGTTTCCTCTTCATAAATCAGATAAGGTTCCCACACACCCCAGCCTGTACCGCCTGCCTTGTCGACATTGCAGAACGCGTTGAAGGTTCTGCCGAGGTCGGTGCTTGAGTAAAGAGTGATTGTACTGTCGGTTACACCCTCACCGTAAACGGAAGTAGCAGCAAGAATAACCGTACCTTTTTCAAATTCACCCATATCGACAGGCAGTTCATATAAAAACGGCATCCACTCGTTCAAAAAGCCGGTGTTGAGATTGTCCTTTACGGTGCTTACATAGTGCCATGTTTCTGCGTCATCGGTACTTTCATAGACGGGATATGTATCTGCCCATTTTTCAAACGTTGCAAGGAGCTTGCCGTTGTCTTCTTCGTTTTTCTGGTGACAGAGTCGGATGAGAGAGGGATATTCCTGCACATTGGTGCTGTTCTTGTCAGACGGGACATAAATATCCGTTACGCTCTGAACTTCAAAATTAATCGGCAAGTTGTTGTATTTCACGTTGTTGGCATTCGGGAAGACCAACCCGAAAACAGTCATAAGTATAACCAATAAGTTAAAAAAGAAATTACACATAATTCAACCTCATTTTCAGTAAAATCTGCAAAACATTTTACCACACAAACGGAATCAGACGGTATTTGACTCGGGTTTTATATTCGCGGTAGCCGTCGAGTTCTTTTTCAAGCAGTTCCTCTTCGTTCTTTATGCGTTTAGCAATTATGAACGGATAGGTGAGAAAAATAAGAAAAGAAAAAACCGAGCCTAACACAATCGGCATAGACAGGAATAAAAGCAGTGTCACTGCGTACATCGGGTGACGCACGATGCCGTATAATCCGGTGTCAATTACCTTCTGATTTTCCTGAACCTCTATTGTGCGGGAAAGGTATGTGTTTTCGCGAAGTACCTCGGCATAAAGTGCGTACGCAACAAGAAACACAACACAAGCACCGATAACAACACCTTTCGGCAATGTGTGCCAATCGAAACGGTAGTTGAGTCCTGCAACAATAAATCCTGCAAGGAACATAAGACCGCTGAGCTTTACAACAAGATTCTGCTCACGCTCTTTTTCCTTTGCATTAAGACGCTTTTTTAAAAGTTGGGGATTCTTGAATATCATCACGATACCTGCAAGAAACATCGGGATAAATAAAATTGACATAAAAATCCAACCGTTGGTAAAGCTAAAAGAGCCTGCAGGCAAAAAGACCAACAAGCCGACAAGGATAACGCCCGATGCGAACTTCAATATTGCCTGAAAGAGCAGATTTTTGGTCATATCAACACCCCGGTTACAAGTTTATGGATACATTATAGCATTGAGCGTATCATTTTTCAATATCACAGTGACTTACTTGCGGCAGGGTCAGGGATATGGTATAATAAAGTATATTGGTTAAAGAGGTTTTCTTATGAGTAACATTCCGACACAAAGAGTGCTTGATAAACTTGACGAGCATCTCGGCAGAAACGATTATGATTCTGCAGAAAAACATCTGTTATATTGGCTCAGTGAGGCAAAAGCCGTCGGCGACAAAAGGTCGGCACTGCTTTTTCTTAATGAACTTGCAGGACTTTACCGTAAGCTCAGCAAGGAAGAGAACGCACTTTCGGTTGTTTCGTCTGCGCTTGATTTAATTGTTGAAATGGGTATCGAAAACAACATCGGCGCTGGTACAACCTACATCAACTGCGCAACGGTTTACAAGGCATTCGGCAAGGCGGACAAGTCGTTGCCGTTGTTTGAAAAAGCAAGAAGCGTTTATGAAAACGCGTTGCCTCCCGCGGACAAAAGGTTCGGCGGTCTTTACAACAATATGGCGCTGACGCTCGTTGACCTTGAACGCTTCGATGAGGCGTATGAACTGTATGATAAGGCAATTTCTGTTATGCAGAGTGTACCTGACGGTGACCTCGAGGTTGCAATAACTTATCTGAACATCGCAAGTGCAAAAGAAACCGAACTCGGGGCGGTCGAAAGCGATGAGATTGTCAGAGACTATCTCGAGAAAGCAATAACAATCCTTGATAATCACGAAGAAAAAGACGGATATTATGCCTTTGTGTGCGAAAAATGCGCTTCGGTTTTCGGATATTTCGGATATTTTCTTTACGAAAAAGAATTAGGCAGGAGAGCAAGTGAGATTTATGAAAGGTCTTGAACTTTCTGAAAAGTTTTATTACGAATACGGCGAAAAGATGATAAAGGAACAGTTCCCTGAAGTTGAAAAATATCTTGCCGTCGGACTTGTCGGCAGCGGATCGGAGTGTTTCGGCTACGATGACGAAATTTCTCAGGATCACGATTTTGAGCCGGGCTTCTGTATCTTCATCCCCGATGAAGACCTGGTTGATTCTCGTACGGAGTTTGCGCTCGAAAGAGCATACGCAAAGCTTCCGAAGGAGTTTATGGGATATAAAAGAAGTCCGCTGAATCCCGTCGGAGGCAACCGACACGGGGTTATCCGCACGGATAATTTTTTTGAAATGAAGACGGGCAATAAGGATGCCGATATTTCAGCCGACGGTTGGTTCTGTATTGCAGAGCAGTTTCCGTTGGAAGCAACAAACGGCAAAATTTTCTGCGATAATTTCGGTAAAGTGACTCAGTTAAGGGAGAAAATTGCCTATATGCCTGAGGATGTGAGACTCAAAAAGATGGCAGGCAATCTGCTTCTTATGGCGCAGTCGGGACAGTATAATTACGGCAGATGTATAAAGCGCGGTGAAACCGCCGCCGCACAGCTTGCCCTCGGTGAGTTTGTCAATGCTACGCTTAAGGTGATTTTTCAGCTGAATAAAAAATATATACCTTATTATAAATGGACTTTCCGTGCATTGAAAGGTCTTGATGTGCTGAGTGACCTGTATGACAGTCTCGAATACCTGATTTCAAGCGGAAACACGGATATGGAAGCAACCAAAAAGCAGGAGATTGTTGAAGAAATTGCAATCCGTGTGATTGACGAGTTGCATAATCAGAGTCTGACACGTATCGATTCGTACGAGCTTGAAAGACAAGCGTACGCAGTGAATGATGCTGTAAAAGATGTAAACATACGCAATCTGAATATTCTTTACGCAGTTTAAAAAGAGAACGGATGACAGAAAAGCTGTCATCCGTTTTTAATGTTTATACCAATTTCCACTTCTGCTGAAGTATGTTACAGGGGTGCTCTTCGTCTTCTCTTGCATAAAAAACAGTAAGAAGCGTACCGTCATTGAGTTCAACCGTTGTCGGATATCCGAGGTCGTCGCTTTGAGTGTTTTCAAAAAGTCGGAGGTCCTTTTCCCAACTTTCACCACCGTCACGGCTGACCATTACCATAATTCCGTAAGGCTGTTTTCTGCGTCCGTAGGCAGAAATCAGGATACCTGAACTCAGCAGCTTAAGGTGGGGCGGTGCACCGCCGTCAATTTCAAGAAGCATTTCGGGGTCTGTCCACGTTTTACCATTATCGTGTGAAACGCTCTGGTAAGTGGTAAATACCGTGTCGTTTTCTGCCCTGATGTGGCAGATCAGCTTACCGTCAGGCATTTCAATCAGGTTAGGCTCGTTGAGAAATATGTTTTCGTCATCAATCGTAATTTTTCCGACAAACTCGGTCTCACCGTTTTGTGGGTTGAGCTTTACGATTTCAATTCCGCCTTCAACATCATCAAATCTGTTTCCTGCCCAGAGAATTGTACCGTCCCTGAGCTCAACAGGACCGTGCGGAGAGGTGACAGGGGAGCGTAAAATCTCACCGAAGGTTTTGCCGCAGTCATGACTGATACGGAATGTTGAGCCGAGATATTTTTCTTCGTCTTCTGCTGTGATTGTGTCGATATAGCTCTGCACATAAGCGTTGTCCGTGTTATGCTCCCTCTGCATTTCTGCAGAGTTATTGAAGGAGGTCACGATAACACCGCTTTCACCGAAGGTGCAGATGCCTGCATCTCTGTCGTCAAGGGGAGTGTCAATTACGGGTGCAGGCAATGTGTAGGTTTTGCCCTCGTCAGAGCTGAAAGAAAGAACAGCCTTACCGAAGGGGCAGACGTGTTCAAATCTGAAGCCCGAAGCACCCACGGCGATTCTGCCGTCCTGCAGACGCATTGCAGTCGGCCAGCCGAAATATCCATGCTTACTGTGTGGATTTGACATAATTGTTTCGGGTTTTCCGATAAGTTCTATTTTCATATTATCACCTCAGACAACATTATAGTAACACAAAATTAACATAAAGTCTATGGTATGTTTAATTGTAGGACACAAATTGACAAACAATTTGGTATAAGATTGTGCATAAGTGACTGTTGATATCTCAATTGATAAAGTGTAGAATATTATTGTGCAAAAATTTTTAAAGGAGAGAGAAAAAATGAGTGAAAATTTATGCTTTTATGATTTTTTTGTCAGCGAAAGCAACCGCGTTGCAACCGAACTGTGTTTTAATACGGTGAACGGTCCAACGGAGGAAGGAAAAATTCTGTTTATCAGCGGAGACTCAGGCTGCGGAAAAACGCATCTTCTCAACGCGGCATACAGAATGTTTCAGGAGCATAATCCTGACGGTAAAGCCGTTATGGTAACGCTTGAGCAGTTGGTTGAGGATTACATACTAATTATTGATTCAAGTGATGTGAAGTTGTTTTGGGAAAAGTACTCTGACATAAATTTGCTTATGGTTGACGATGTCGGATTTCTTATCGGCAAGAACGCAACACAGGAAGAACTGGCTGATATTTTTAAAAGAATGGCAGATTCGGGTACAAAGGTTATCCTTTG
This sequence comes from Acutalibacteraceae bacterium, assembly GCA_045648745.1. Lineage (GTDB taxonomy): Bacteria > Bacillota > Clostridia > Oscillospirales > Acutalibacteraceae > CAG-488. The sequence goes on from JAZROM010000078.1 coordinate 66,882, forward strand.
CTCGGAGTACGGGCGTGAGCGTTTTGAAGCGTTTGAAAAATATTTGTTCAACTACCCGAAATGTACGGTTGCACGTATGGAAAAAGCAGATGCACAGTTGAGAGCATATGTACTTGACAAGATTCTGGCAGACGAAAATATTACACTTTCGTCTGATATACGAGATTATATTATCAACGGAAGTGACAAAGAACTTTCGGGAATCAGAGCATACGTGTTGAGGCTTGGATTGTCGGAAATATTATACGGTACGGTGCAGGACGGCAAGGCTGTAAATCTTACGAGGGTGTATTATGACGAGACACTTTGAAATGGAAATTCATCCTGTAAAATGGTTGTATTACCACCTTCCTGAGCAGACAGAAAATATTGCCGTGCTGATTGCATCTTCATATGATGTCAGGCACGATAAACTTGATTCTGTGAAAATTTTACTCGTTTTATCCTTTGCAGATATTACAGACAGTAAAAATCCGCAGGCACTCAGACCTGAACAGGCGGTTGAAATTCACAGTTACATTGATAACCTTCCGACGAATATCACAAGGCTGTTTATCTGTTGCGAAAGCGGGGAGTCGAGAAGTGCGGCAATAGCGGCAGCGGTTTTAAGATATTTCGGTGATGACGATATGCATATATGGCAGAATCCGCATCTGCATCCGAACAGTCTTGTTTATTCAATGTTGTGCGAAGAATTCGGGTGTACAGTTATGAGTGCTGAGCTGGAACAAAAGTTAAGTATCAGCAACAATGCATTCAACGAAGCAGTGGAGGTTCATCGGAAAAACACAGGGACACCTGAAATAATTGATATACACAGCAAGGGTGAATATCCGTCGTGTGCACTTTCCAATTTTTTTGCACACTCGTTTGTCATTGATTCGGTCAGGTGTGCAAGTATGGAAGGCTTTTTACAGGCGCTTAAATTCAGGAGTACTGCAAGACAGATAAAGGTTTGTTCTTTGTCGGGCAAGGAAGCCAAAAATTCAACAAAATATACCTTTGCGCAGTTCAGGTGGAAGTTGACACAGACACTTTATTGGCAGGGCAAGAAATACAAAAGAGACAGTGATGACTATCAGCTTTTGTTGGACAGGGCATATGAAAATTTGTCTGAAAACACAGACTTTACAACGGCGCTCAAGCTCACTGCCGATGCAGACCTTTGCCATACAATCGGTGAAAAAAACAGCAGAAAAACTGTGCTGACGGAAGAAGAGTTTGTTTCACGCCTGTTGAACATCAGGCGAAAATTATAAAATTCTGAGGTGAAAGTATGTTTGCGAAAATATATGATGCAGAAATTAAAATTGACTACAACCACGTGCATGGCTTCAACAGATATCCGTCAGATATTATGGCGGAATATAATCAGTGCATCGAGGAAGGCATCGATGTTGAACAGTACAAGGATTTGTTTGAGTCCGTTGCTGCACTTAAAAACGGTGAGATGAAAACAAAGATGAGTGACATCATCTTTGAAACGGTTGTTAACGCAGGAATGCAGAAGGATTATAAATACAACGAACCGAACAATCTTAAAGAAATCAAAGCTTTGCGTAAGGCACACGACTTTGATGCAGTCAAGCCCGATGAAGAAACCCTCCGCAAAAAAATTCTCGGTGCGTGGACGGGCAGAGCGTGTGGTTGTCTTCTCGGAAAACCTGTTGAAGGCATCAGAAGCAATGAGCTTATCCCTCTTCTCAAGGAAACAGGCAACTACCCGATGCACCGTTATATACTCAGCACGGACATCACGGATGAAGTGAATTCGCATTATACATTTTTCCTGCGCGGCAAGGCTTACGCGGATACTGTTGACGGTATGCCTGTTGATGATGATACAAACTATGTTGTACTTGCACAGAAGATTATCGAAGACTGTGACAAAACTTTCGACTCGGAGGATGTTGCAGATGCGTGGTTAAAATATCAGTCCGTCCATTCGTATTTCACGGCAGAAAGAATCGCGTATGTAAACTTTATTAACTGCGTTGAACCGCCTGCATCTGCGATGTACAAAAACGTGTGCCGTGAATGGATCGGTGCGCAGATAAGAGGCGACTACTTCGGCTACATAAATCCGGGCAAGCCCGAAAAGGCAGCTAAAATGGCGTTCACCGACGCAAGAATTTCGCACGTCAAAAACGGAGTTTACGGTGAGATGTTTGTTTCTGCAATGATTGCCTGTGCGGCAGTTACGGACAGCATTGACGATATCATTCTCGGCGGTCTTGCACAGATTCCCGAAACATCCCGTCTGTATGAGTCTGTGATGAAGATTTATAATGATTTCAAAAACGGGGTATCTCTTGACGATTGCTTCAATTATATTCATTCTGCCTACGATGAACACACCGACCACGGCTGGTGCCATACAATCTCAAATGCAATGATTGTTACTGCGGCTTTACTTTACGGTGAGGGTGATTTCGGCAAGTCAATCTGCACCGCAGTCGGTATGGCTTTTGATACGGACTGCAACGGTGCAACCGTCGGTTCAATCCTCGGTATGCGTGGCGGAATAGACTGTATCGATGAATACTGGAAGAAGCCGGTCAACGGTAAAATTCACACATCAATCTTCGGTGTCGGCACTGTGAATATTGACGAGGCTGTTGATAAGACAATTGAACACATAAACGGATAACTGAGCAAACATAATATTAAAAAGCAGAAACTTCGGAAATGAAGTTTCTGCTTTTTTTATAGTGAAAATGATTTGGTTTTCAACAAATCTTCCAACAAACCCTCGCACCCGTCAAGCACGTCGCGATAAGTTACATCAAAACTGCGTGTGTACCACGGGTCAGCGACGTCACCTCCGCGGTCGGTGTAGTCCATAAGCTTACGGATTTTACCGTCGGGATCACCGTCAAGAATACGGTGCATATTACGGATGTTTGCACTGTCCATCCCGATAAACAGATCGTACTTATCATAGTCAAAGGGACTAAGCTGAACGGCACGCTTGCCCTCGCACGAAAGTCCGTGCTTTGCGAGCTCAGCTTTTGCAGGCGGATAAACGGGGTTGCCCACACCGTTCCATATCTCCTCGGTGCTTGTTGCCGAGGATTTAATTATAAAATCATCTTCCTTGCCCTGTTTTTTCACGAGGTCTTTGAGTATAAATTCTGCCATCGGTGAACGGCAGATGTTGCCGTGGCAGACAAACATTATTTTTATCATATTGTTTTTCCCCGTTTCAATCTGCGTTGATTACATAAAGCTCAACGCTGTGAGGACGGAGCTTTGTTTTGTAAGAGTTTTTGATTTCAAACTCCTTGTCTGCCCAGACGTTGTAAACATCGTATTCATCTGCTTTCGGAAGGTCAACAAAGTTTTCTTTGATAATATCGTTTATGTTGAACGAAACTTCGGCTTCCTTCGGACCCTTGTTAAGAAGACAGACTGCGACTTTTTTGTTTTCAAGCGGCTTTACAAGTACATCTGTCAGACCGTTTGTTTTGATACGTCGGCATTGTATACCGAGGGGATCCTGATTTATCGCGATTGCTGCCTTGTTGGAAATGATTTTAAGCACCTTGTTGTCTGTATCAACGCTGCCGTCAGCACGGATGAACTTTCTCAGGTCGTTGCCGAGGATAAGCGGTGCTGCAAGCATACACCAGAGTGAGAAATGCGCTCTGTTTTCGTCGTCCGTGAGGTTGCCGTTGCCGACTTCAAGCATATCGGGATCGTTCCAGTTGCCTACGCCTGCGTGCTTGTAAAGAAGTACGGTTCTTTCATAAATTCCGATAATCGAAAGCCAATACGGTTTGATGTCGGGTGTTGTACGCCACAGGTTACCTGCAGTATGACCCCAGATCCACGGTCTGTTCCAGCCCCATTCACAGATAGAGAAGCAAATCGGCTTTTCTTTTCTGCCTTCTCTTTCGGCAACGAGCTTTGTTGCACGTTGAAGCTCCTTTCCCATATTACGGTACTGCTTTGCAGCGGAGTCCATCTTTGATGCAACGGGATTGTGGAATTTAAAAGAATTTTTACCTGCTTTGAGTTCAACGGTTATCTGATTTCTGCCGTCGTGGGTGAAACCCTTTGTGCCCGGCTCGGTGAGAGTGTAAACATCGGTGTCGTTTATAACGATTTCAAGATATTTATCCTTGAGTCCTGCCTTATGAAGACCGAGTGTGAGGGTGTATGTGCCGTCCTCGTCAATGTCAATGTTGTTAAAATACATCGACCCTCTGCCTGATTCAAGTCCGCTTACATATCTGCCCGTGCCAGCCATTTTTTTATCAGTCAGCAGTATTGCATCTCCGCGAAGCTCAGCGTCTTCTGCGTGGAGTATGATGCCCTCACGACAGTTCGGCTTTGTAATGGTAACTGTAGAAATTTCGGGCGCGTCGGAGGGGATAGGGATATTGTGGCAGAAGTCATATTTGAAATATTCGATGCCCCATTCTGCAAAAGTTTCGGCATCCGTACGCTCGTGGTAAAGGCTTGACGGCAAATCTTCACAGGTAAGAGTTCCGTTTGAGGTGTAAATGCCGAGCTTGAGACCGAGTGCGTTCACTTTTTCGACAAGAGCTTTGATTCCGTGCGGAAAGGTTGCAAGGTCACCCTGCAATCTGCCGTCAGCATCACGGGTCGAAGACATCCAGCAGTCATCGATGTTGACATATTGGTATCCGCAGTCTGCAAGACCTGATTTCTGCATCGCTTCGGCAATTTCTTCTATAAGATTTTCGTTGATGTGGTTTCTGAAAAGGTTCCAGCTTGCCCAACCCATCGGGGGAGTGAGGGCAGTTCCGTTGTAAAATCTGTCTGCTCCGTCAATGTGAATCTGCGTCGCGGCAGCAAGCTTTTTTACTGCACAAACGGGACAGATTTTATTCTTTCTCAAAAATTTCTTGATATCAGCCATAGTTACCACTCCTTTCCGAAAATTGTAGCATACATATCACAAAAAGGCAAGGAACCCACGTGCGATAAAAAAGTTAAAAATTTTTTCTAAAAACTCTTGACTTTATCCATTAAAAGCGTTAAACTTTAAAGCGTTAAAGGGCTAAAGAGCTCGCAGGCTTGCAGCTTTATGACTTAACGTATTTATTAAACAGGAGGAATTTTTATGACAGACATGATTATCAAAGTTGGAATGTTAGTGCTGTTTTTCGGCGTTATGATTGGTGTCGGCTTGTATTGCCGCAAAAAATCGACCGATGTTAACGGCTTTGTTCTTGGCGGCAGAAGCGTAGGCCCCTGGCTTACGGCATTTGCGTACGGCACATCGTACTTCTCGGCAGTTGTGTTTGTCGGATACGCAGGTCAGTTTGGCTGGAAATACGGCATCGCCGCAACGTGGGCAGGTATTGCAAATGCGCTTCTGGGTTCACTTCTTGCATGGGCAGTCCTCGGCAGAAGAACACGAGTTATGACTCAGCACCTTGATTCCGCAACAATGCCACAGTTTTTTGAGAGCAGATTTAACTCAAAGTCACTCAAAATTGCATCATCAGCGGTTATCTTTATTTTTCTTATTCCGTACACCGCTTCACTATATAACGGTCTGAGCCGACTTTTCGGTATGGCATTTGATATTGACTATTCTGTATGTGTAATCATAATGGCAATTTTCACTGCGATTTACGTTATTGCAGGAGGATACTTTGCAACAGCAGTCAATGATTTTATTCAGGGTATCATAATGCTTTTTGGTATTGTGGCTGTAGTTGTTGCAGTTCTTAATCAGAAAGGCGGATTTATGGCGGCGCTTGACGGTCTCGGTCAGGTTTCCGATCCCACGGTTTCCTCAACTCCGGGTGTTTTTGCTTCATTCTTCGGTCCTGATCCCGTTAACCTTTTCGGTGTTATGATCCTCACTTCACTCGGCACGTGGGGACTTCCGCAGATGGTACAGAAGTTCTACGCAATCAAGAGTGAAAAATCTATCAATAAAGGTATGATTATTTCTACTTTATTTGCGGCTGTTGTTGCAGGCGGGTGCTACTTCCTCGGTGGCTTCGGCAGACTTTTTTCAGATGAAATTGATGTTGCGGCAAACGGCTTTGACTCGATTATCCCCACAATGCTTTCAGGTCTTCCGACCGTACTTATTGCAGTAGTTATAATCCTTGTTCTTTCTGCATCGATGTCAACTCTCTCTTCTCTCGTTCTCACTTCAAGCTCGACGCTTACACTTGACTTCATCAAAGGTAACTTCAAAAAAGAGATGAGCGAAAAGCAGCAGCTTCTCGTTATGCGAATTCTTATTGTTGTGTTTATTGCGATTTCGGTTATCATCGCAATTGTTCAGTACAAATCAAACGTTACATTCATCGCACAGCTTATGGGTATATCCTGGGGTGCATTGGCAGGTGCTTTCCTTGCTCCGTTCCTTTTTGGCCTCTACTGGAAACGCACAACCAAAGCAGGCTGTTGGGCAAGCTTCATTTTCTCATCAGTATTTATGATTGCAAACATTGTTGCAAAAGACATTTTCCCGGCAGTACTTCAGTCGTCGATCAATGCAGGCGCGTTCTGTATGCTTGCAGGACTTGTTATCGTGCCGGTTGTAAGCCTTGTAACAAAAGCTCCCGAGAAAAGAAAAGTTGATGAAATTTTCTCCTGCTACGACCGTAAGGTTATGGTTAAAGCAAAAGATTCAATCGAAACAGAATAAGCTAAACAAAACAAGCAAAACAAAACGCCCCGATTATCGGGGCGTTAATTTATTCTGATTAAACCTCTTCAAATTCGGTTTCGTCAATCATCTTGTCAAAATACTCTGACGCTTCGTTGAAAATACGTTTTCCGAGCTCAGCAATTTCTGTCCAATTGATGTTACAGAGCTTTGCAAACTGTTCACCGATATTTTCGGCTGTGTTTCCGCCTTTTTTGAGTGCGAGCAGATAGAATGAAAACGCACCGCCGTCGGAGATGTTGTCGTAATACCCGCTTTCGTTTGCCTTAAGGTAATCGTATATTGAAGAGCTCACCGTGTCTGCAAGAAATTCGTTTGTAATTTTGTTCTGAATACGGTATTCTGCAACAAAGGTGAGAAGTACTCGTATCTGATAAAGCACGGCAGATGTCATATTGAATCCGCTCAGGTCAACCACATTGTCCTCGGGTCTGGTTTTTGCAACCTTTTCACCAAGGGCAATTGCCCGATCTCTGTTTCCGTTTGAAATGTGAAGTTGAATCTCATCGGTCAGACATCTGAACTCCGTGGTTTCACTCATTGATTTTTTGACATAGATTTTGATATCTCTGTCGTCAGCCATTTTTCTCTTCTCCTGATGATTTATTTTGCTTCAGCGGCAAGCTTTTTCTGCTGTCTGCGAACCTTTGCCTTGTAGTTGGAAAACTCGCTGAAGTTTGCTTCGGGTGTTGTGTATGAGCCGAGGCTTACGCAATGCTTGTTGTTTCTGCCCTTGAAGTCACTGCCGCCGATTGCGAGCAAGCCGTTTTTCTTGGCAAACTTTGCAAGAGTCTGTGCAGTTTCTTCGTCGTGCTGGGGACACCATGCTTCGATTCCGTCAAGTCCTGCAGCCATAAGTTTTTCAAGCACGTTTGTACCTTTATAACAACCTGCACCTGCGAGGATTGCGATACCGCCTGCGTCGTGGATAGCCTCAATAACCTCTTCGGGTTCAGGGAGCTTCGGTCGGACGAGGATGCTGTTTTCACCGCCGTCAACAAAAAGCTGATTGTAAAGGTCACCGTAAAGCTCGGTTGTCATACCGCTTTCAATAAGTGCGGACATTATGTGTACAGGGTAAACGTTGGTTGAACCCTGAGCGCATTTGAGAACGAGGTCAGCGGAAATCGGGAATTTCTGTGCAGCTTTAATCATCATATACTGTGCAGCGCGCTTTCTCGCAATAAGATTACGGTGGCACAGTCCTTCAAGACGGTCGGGAGAATCGCACAGATATCCGATAATGGAAACCTCTGTTTTGTTTTCACTGTCGTAAGAAGAAACCTCGACACCGGGAATAACCTTGATTCCCTGTCTTTCACCGATGAGCTTTGCTCTTACAGTACCTGCAAGGCAATCGCGGTCGGTTATGGCAAGGGCATCAATGCCACGTTTTTGTGCCAGAATGATGATGTCGTCAATACCCATAGAACCGTCAGAAAGTTTAGTGTGACAGTGTAAATCTGCAGTCATTTTTCAAAATCCTCCCCAATTACGCTATAAACGGCAACAATCAGTCGATATTTGCCTAATGCTATTATAACGCGAAAGTACACAAAAAGCAAGGGTGGATTTGTGAAAAATGGCAGAAAAAATCAATTTTCGCAACAGGTTTGCGAAATCAGAATGTGCTTTCAATCACTTTTGAACATTGTACGGGAGAATAAACCCAATGGTCGATGTGGTCGGAGTCAGTATAGTACTTAATCGGCGGTGTCGGATACTCTGCCTCGAAGGCATCGACGATAATCAGCTTGATTTTCATTCGTTCGGGAAGCATACTTTTTATATAGACGCCTGCGTGACAGCCTGCCGTGATGCCCTCGGAATATTCGGCAAGACCTGCAAGGTTTGGTGTCAGCTCGACGAAGATGCCGTAGTTTTCGATTGAACGCACGATTCCGGGCACAGTTTCACCGGGGGAGAATTCACCTGCGTTCTGTTCCCACGTACCGAGCAGCTCCTTGTGGGAGAAGGTGATTCTGCCGAGGTCGTCAATGGATTTAACCACAACCTTTATGGTCTGACCGATGTGGAAACGTACGGACGGGTGGGGGATGCGTGAAACAGAGATGCTGTCAATCGGCAACAGGCCGTTAATGCCGGCACCCACATCGAGGAAAACACCGAAGCTTTCCATATGCGTGACCTTTGCCTCCACAACATCACCCGGACGAAGCTTCGAGATGTAATTGTCAATGCAATCCTGCTGAACACTGCGGCGGCTGAGCACGGCATACTCACGGTCGTTGAGGTCGCGTCGGAAACCGAGGATGTGAAACATAACGGGTTTGTTCACCCGTGAGATGAGTGCGATGTCACGCACGGAGCCGTCAGAGATACCGACTGCACCCTCGTCGTGAGGTATGATGCCGTACATACAACCAAGGTCAACACGCAGGTCGTGATTTTTGTCGCACAACAGAGCACGTGCTTCCACAACGGCACCCGTCAGGAAAGCCTCGTGAAGTGATGCGGGAGAAGAGAGGATTGCACGGTTTGAGGGTGATGCGATAAGCTGTCCCTCGGGTTTGAAATTTTGCATAATGTTTTACCACCTTTGTTTTTCTACTTAAAATATATGAATGTTTTATCGGTTAATGACAAAAATGTGGATGTGAGTTTTTGTTTGATAAATTAAAATTTATCATCTTACTCTCAGCATTCTTGCTCTATTGCATAAAGTGTGTTATAATATAAAATTGACAGAAATGTCATTTTAATACAGGAGGGATAATAATGGATGTTCGTGTAGGTGACAAGCTCGTGATGAAGAAAAACCACCCGTGCGGTTGCAATACCTTTGACGTGTTGCGTTCGGGAATGGATTTCAAAATCCGATGTGAGAATTGCGGCCACGAGGTAATGGTGCCCAGAGTAAAGGCAGAGAAGAATATCCGAAAAATCCTCCGCGGGGATGAGGAAATCAAAAAGTAAAGGACCATAAAAATGAAAAAGCTGACGAAAACCAAAAAAATATTACTTGCAATACTGGCAGTTGTAGTTTGTGTGTCATCAGTACTTTTTTGGAATTTTGATAAGATCCTTTTTCCTTATGACAACATTTCGATTAAACCCTATGCCGAAATGCTTAGGGAAAGAGAAGCTGTAGCGATATACGTATCCGAGACAAACCATATTCAAGACTATGGTGTAGTCCAATATGCTTCAAAATGGGAAAACTTTATTGCAGAAAGCAATGAAAATAAGGAAAGCTCGGTTCTGGTTGCGTGGACTACAATGTTGTCCAATGAAAACGTGACCGTGGATTTAAAAACAGTTAGCTTTGACGGAGAAAAATACACATTGGTTTGTGACGGTCACTACGAACAAATTGATGAGGAACTTTATGAAATAGATTGTACAGAAATAAAAGAGAAGCACTTTAAACACTTAAAAGAATTCGAGGGAAGAATTACTCTAAAAAATAAAGATGAGTACGAATATTATTATTGTGTTCTTACCAATGATGAAAATTTAAGTGCTGAACAGTATCTTGAAGAAATGCAGAATACTCAAAGTGATATATATAAATCTACGCATTTGATTTATGCTCAGACAAATTAACAGACAAAGAAAATGTAAGAGGAGATTAAGAAAATGTAAAAATAATATGTTTTACATATTTAAAATACCCGGAGGATTTTATGCTTGATAAATTGAAATCGGTTGAAGAAAAGTTTGAGGATATCAACGCACAGCTTTGCGACCCCGACGTTGTGTCGGATATGGATAAATACCGTAAGCTGATGCAGGATGTCAAGCATCTTACACCGATAGTTGAAAAATACCGTGAATATAAAAAGGTAGTTGCCGACCTTGACGAAGCAAAGATGCTTCTTGACGAGGGTGGACTTGACAAGGATTTTCGTGAAATGGTGCTTGAACAGCTCGAAGACTCCAAGGCACAGGTTGAGGTTATCGGTGAGGAACTGAAAATCCTGCTTCTTCCCCGTGACCCGAACGATGACCGTAATGTTATCATCGAAATCCGCGGCGGTGCAGGCGGTGAAGAGTCTGCGCTGTTTGCAAACTCTCTTTTCAGAATGTACTCGATGTATGCCGAGGCACGCGGCTGGAAGCCTGAAATTCTCAGTGCCAATCCGACCGAACTTGGCGGATTTAAAGAAGTCAGCTTTATGATAAGCGGTGACGGCGCGTATTCCCGTTTCAAGTTTGAAAGCGGTGTTCACCGTGTTCAGCGTGTTCCCGAAACAGAGTCGCAGGGACGTATCCACACCTCTACCGTAACGGTTGCCGTGCTGCCCGAAGCGCAGGATGTTGATGTTGAAATCAACCCTGCAGATCTGCAGATTGACACCTTCCGTTCAAGCGGTGCAGGCGGTCAGCATATCAACAAGACCGAATCTGCTATCCGTATCACTCACTTGCCCACGGGCACGATTGTTGAGTGTCAGGATGAACGCAGTCAGCATAAGAACAAGGACAAGGCGATGAAAATTCTTCGTTCGCGTATCCTTGAAGCCGAGCGTGAAAAGCAGAACAAGGAAATTGCAGGTGAACGCAAATCACAGGTCGGTACAGGTGACCGAAGTGAGCGTATCAGAACCTACAACTATCCGCAGGGACGCGTCAGCGACCACAGAATCGGACTTACTTTATATAAACTTGAGGCAATTCTCAACGGCGACCTCGACGAAGTGATTGATGCTCTCATCACTGCCGACACAGCCGAGAAGTTGAAATCGGAATAATTCCGAGGTGATTATTTGATTACGAAATTTTTTGAAAAGTGCGACGAAGCAGAGCTTCTTGAGTCCGCACAGATATTAAAAGACGGCGGACTTGTCGCAATCCCGACGGAAACTGTCTACGGTCTTGCTGCGAATGCGTACAACGGCGATGCAGTTTCACGCGTGTTTGAAGCGAAGGGCAGACCGAAGGATAACCCGATGATTGTGCACATCTCGTCGATAGAAGAAATTTATCCGCTTGTGACGGATTTTCCCGAGAACGCAAAGCGACTTGCCGAGGCTTTCTGGCCCGGACCGCTTACGATGATTCTGCCTAAATCCGACCTTGTTCCGCGTCAGGTTGCACCGAGGCTGGAAACGGTTGCCGTGCGTATGCCGAAGCATCCGATTGCAAAAAGAATAATCGAACTCGCAGGAGTACCCCTTGCTGCACCGTCGGCAAATTCTTCAGGCTCACCCAGCCCCACAACGGCACAGCACGTGCTTCACGACCTTGACGGCAGAATCAATGCCGTCGTTGACGGTGGCGAGTGTGATGTCGGTATCGAATCGACGGTTATAACCCTTGCAACCAACCCTCCGCGACTTCTCCGTCCGGGAGGAATCACGGTTGATCAGCTCGAAAGCGTACTCGGTCACATCGATGTAGACCCTGCGGTTATATCCGAACTCGAGGACGGTGTTGCACCTGCTTCGCCCGGAATGAAATATAAGCATTATTCACCCAAAGCCGAAGTATATATTGTTGAGGGCAGCTTTGAAAGTTTCAGATTTCTTATCGACAGCGAGGCGGTCGAAGGGGATATGGCTCTCTGCTTCAACGGTGAGGAAAAGTATATCGCAATCCCGTCGTTACCTTTCGGTGACGAGGGTGACCTCGATGCACAGGCTCATCTGCTTTTTGCAGAGCTTCGCAGATTCGATGAACTCGGAGCAAAGCGTGTGTTTGTCCGTGCCCCGTCAAGTGAGGGTGTGGGACTCGGTGTTTACAACAGACTTCTCCGTGCGGCAGCGTTCAAGATTCTTACACCGCCCGTGATTTACGGGCTTACGGGTCAGACGGGCGCAGGAAAAAGCACCGTCGCAAAAGAGCTTGAAGCCAAAGGCTATCTCATCGTTGACGGTGATGTTGCAGCACGTGATGTTGTCCGCAAGGGTTCACCCGTGCTTGATGAACTTGCAGAAGCTTTCGGCTCGGACATTCTTGACGATAACGGTGAATTGATCCGTCCGGCACTTGCAAAAAAAGCATTTGCAAATGAGGAAAGCAGACAGAAGCTCAACGCGATCACTCACCCTGCGGTAACTCAGTGGTCGATTGATTTCATAAAGAAGAATCTTACAAAATCGCACAAGGGTGCTGTTATTGATGCTGCTGCAATTTTTGACAGCGACATCCGTAATTACTGCACAAAAATGATTGTTGTCACGGCTCCCGAAAGTGAAAGACTCGAACGCATTTTAAAGCGTGACGGTCTCACACACGAGGCGGCAATGCTTCGCATAAAAGCGCAGAAGGATGAACAATACTATAAGGAAAGAGCAGACATCCTTGTAAGGAACTATGCACCGTACAATCTTGCCGATGAGCTGGAATCATTATAATCCTGCCACATCGCGTAAGTTGTCAAAAGTCAAAGCAATATAATATATCTTTTAGTCAATAAATGTTAGGAGGACTCGAAATGAGCGAAGAAAAAACAGAAGTTCAGCTTCTTCAGGAAAAACTTTTGATGAGCAAAAAACATGCTGCTAAAGTTATCGATGACGCTGAAATGCAAAAGGCAATGGACTTTGCCGAGGGTTACAAAAAATTCCTCAACGATAACAAGACTGAGCGTGAAGTTGCGGCTTTCATCGTTGAAGAGGCAAAGAAAAGAGGATTTGTTGAGTTTGACAAATTCGCAAAGTATAACGCAGGTGACAAGGTATACTATCTTAACCGCAAAAAGGCAGTTATCCTTGCGGTAATCGGTAAGAAGAGTATCGCTGAGGGCGCACACATTGCTGCAGCTCACATCGACTCCCCGAGAATCGACCTCAAGCCCAACCCGCTTTACGAGTCAAACGAAATTGCACTCCTTAAAACTCACTACTACGGCGGTATCAGAAAGTATCAGTGGCCGACAGTGCCCCTTTCAATGCACGGTGTGATTGTCCGCAGAGACGGTACGGAAATTGATATCAACATAGGTGAAAAAGAGGGCGAACCTCAGTTCATCATCACAGACCTTCTTCCCCATCTTGCACGCGAGCAGAGCGAAAGAAAGCTCGGTCAGGGCATCAAGGGTGAGGAGCTCAACGTTGTTGTCGGCTCACTTCCGTTCAAGGCAGATTCAGGCAGTGAACTTGTAAAGCTCAATATCCTTAAGATGCTTAACGACAAGTATGGCATTGTTGAGGAAGATTTCCTCACTGCAGAGCTTGAAATGGTACCTGCAACAAAGGTTAACGATATCGGATTTGACCGCAGTCTCATCGGCGGTTACGGCCACGACGATCGTGTCTGTGCATATCCCGAGCTTATGGCGATCCTTGACCTCGAAGAAGCACCCGAGCATACAGCAGTAGCTGTCTTTGCAGATAAAGAGGAAACAGGTTCAGACGGAAACACAGGTCTCAACTCATCATATCTCCGCTACTTCATCGCAGACCTTGCACGAATGGAAGGTCTTATGGGCAGAGATGCACTTTCAAAGTCAAAGTGCCTTTCAGCTGATGTAAACGCAGCTTATGACCCCACATTCACATCACCGTTCGAGAGTCAGAATTCAGCATACATTAATAAAGGTATCGTTGTAACAAAGTATACAGGCTCAGGCGGCAAGGGCGGCACATCGGATGCAAGCGCAGAATTTGTGGGTGAGATTGTAAGAATCTTCAACAACGCAGATGTCTGCTGGCAGATGGGTGAGCTCGGAGCAGTTGACGCAGGTGGCGGCGGTACTGTTGCAAAGTACGTTGCAAATCTTGACATTGATGTTGTTGATGTCGGTGTACCCGTGCTTTCAATGCACGCACCTTATGAAGTTGTTTCAAAGCTTGATGTCTATATGACAAACAAAGCTGTTTCAGCATTCTTCAAAGCATAAATAGTAAAACGGGCAGGCGACACGTTTGCCCGTTTTTGTGTCATATAGGGCTTTGCGCATTTGACAAAATTTCCCGGAAGATGTATATTGTCAGGAGGAGGCGATAGCGATGAAAAAAGTATCATGTATAGTGATTTCAATTATAATAGTATTGATATCAACGTTCGCGGCATTGTCCGCGCCGCGCGGAGATGTCAATTCGGACGGCAAAATAAATGCAACGGATGCTCTGTGCATTCTGCAATATTCCGTAGGTTATATTTTTCTGGACTTCGACACGGATATTGCCGATATAAATGTAGACGGCAAGGTCAACTCAACCGACGCGTTGGTTGTGCTTAAGATTGCAGTCGGTGCAATTGTTCCGTCAACGATTACGACCACAACTGTTATCGAGCCTGTCCATACGACCAGTACAACGTTAACCTCTATCATGCCTACCGTTACAAGGCCTAGCATTATAGAGCCTGTCACGCCCCCACCGCCGATGACAACGATTCCGTACACAACTGTATCAACTGATCAAGCTTTACAGGAGTATCTTGATGACCTCAAGGCTTCTGCGGATCGTTTCTCACAGTCAATTAAAATTAAGGAAGACAGCAATGGGAATATCGTTGTTGAAAGTGTCGATGGTACGGACGCAGATCTTTTTGGGTTTGTATATTCCGCAAAAGATAAATGTTTTATAACAGCTAAAAATGCATGGCAGAGAAACTTCGGTTATAATGAAGTTTACGACGCATCTGCACCTGTTATCTCAATTACATACGACACAATGCGTGTTAAGTTCAATTATGGCGGACTTGAGTGGATGATTCAGTACTGGAAGGGCCAGTACGGTATGGTTATGATCGGTGCTGAAATCGGTGTTTACAACCGTCCCGAAAACTCTGTTTCAGGTACTCACTACGAATGTGCTGACGACGAAACAAAGCTTCTTCAGACTATGACAGTTTACAGACGTGAGTCTTCAACATCAAATAACTTCAAGCCTATCTTTACAAGAAGTATGTCAAATACATGGTGGTGTACAGGCTTTATCCCGGGTACACTTGGTGCAGGCCGTTACAACGTTACAGCTGAGGAAACAGCAGGTCTTAAAGTTGACTCCAAGATAGTTCTCAAAACACCTGAAATGGCACAGGCATTTATCCAGGGTCTTAAGGAAGTAGACCTTATTTATCACAACGCTCCGCAGTCAACAAGAGCTGTAAGCTTCAAAGAGGCTGCAACATCAGAAGAGTATGAGAAGCTTAACAACAAGGCTATGTACTTCCTTGAGGAAGATGGAGTAACAGTGAGAGTGTGTTGGAGATAACGCACTGGGTTGAAAATTTAATATTAACTTATACCCCTCCGACAGGAGTCTGAGGGGTAATTTTTTTACAAAAGCAGGGAAAAAGGAAAGAAAAATATAAAAACAAGATATGGTGAAGAAAGAGAGAAAAGAAGGAAATAAACAAGATATAGTATATAAAAAGGGATAAAAATGGCAGATATGCATTGGAACGCACGGAAGCGTTGAACGAAGTAAAAAAGAATTGAAAAAAAGTTTAAAAAAGTGTTGACAAAGGGGGATGTGTTTGATATAATGTCAAAGCTGCCTCGAGGGAATACTCTTGAGAAGCGGTT
>JAZROM010000079.1:0-6279 GCA_045648745.1 Acutalibacteraceae bacterium
ATTCCTCCGATTTTTTAATTAACGATTCAAAATAAGTTTTGTGAGTTCAACGGGTTCAACGATTGTGTCACCCTTATAAACACGCATGTTACCTGATGCGATTTCGTCGATGAGGATAACTTCACCGTTGTTGTAACCGAACTCAAATTTGATATCCCAGAGATCAAGACCGATTGTCTTAAGGTCGTCTGCAACGATCTTTGTGATTTTGAGTGTCTGCTCCTTCATGCTCTCGAAGAGGTCGGGAGTCATAACACCGAGTGCTGCAAGGCCTTCGCCTGTAACAAGGGGATCACCCTTCTCATCGTTCTTGAATGTGCACTCAACATAGCCACCCTCGAGTACAGTACCGTCAGCCATGTACTCGCCGTAACGACGGATGAAGCTGCCTGTAGCAACAAGACGGCAGATAACCTCAAGGCCGTGGCCGAATACTGTTGCAGGAAGAACTTCCATTGTTGCGTTGTCAAGATCAGCAGAAACATAGTGTGTCTTGATGCCTGCGTCCTTGAGCATTTCAAAGTAATAAACTGATGTTTCAAGGTTTGCCTTTCCGATACCCTCAATTGTAAGGCCGACTGTATTCTCGCCCGGATCAAAAACGCCGTCTTTACCTGTGCAATCGTCCTTGAACTTGAGCATTACGTTGCCGTTTTCAAGCTTGTAAACGTCCTTTGTTTTACCTTTGTACATCATTTCCATAAATTTCAATCTCCTTACTGTCCATTTAGAGTTTAAGAAAAGCCAAATTTCTTACAAGAAAAAGAATATCACTTTTGATTTTTCTTGTCAATAAAAATCAAAAATGTTGTTGTAAAAATAATACATAATTAATAAAAATTTTTTATGCAAAATGAAAAACAATACATTCATTTTTGTCGCAAACGTCTATGTGTATAAAACAGTCTTACGGTAACATCATTGACAAAACATAGCTTAGGCAGTAATATGGTTTTCAGATATTCAAATTCAGAAAGGGTTTTGGTATGGGAACTCAAAACGCATTCGTATTTCTTGCCGTAAGCATGTTATGTATGTGCTTTGGTTGGGGTATGCGAGGTTCTGCAATCGGTGGTGAAAAAGGTGCAATGTTACCCGGCGCACTACTTGGCATATGTTGCGTATGGTATACGGGTTCAGAATTGCTTATGGATAATGTCTTCCTGTTTGCTGCCGCCTGTGCACTCGGATATTTTTATGGCGGTATGGAGCCTTACGGGTCAACAATGGGACTTGTTATACAACACGATACAGCCAGATACAATCCGTCGCTTGGATATCTTGCTCTTACCTTTAAAGGTTCCATCTGGGGAGGACTCGGTGCAGGATTTCTCGGAGTCAGCTTTTCCGCAATGAGCGGTGTTGTTTACAAGTGGTATGATTTTGTCATTTTCTTTGCACTTGTTCCGCTTTTGCAGCATATCGGTTATCGGATTTTCAACACACCTTTTGACCCTGAAAACGGTAAAATGCCACGCATCTGTTTTTCGGAAAAAAGCAGAGAAGAATGGGGCCGCAATCTTATTATAGTTGCTGAACTGCTGATTCTAATGATTATCCGCAAAGATATCTTCGGCATAATAATGTGGGTCGGTGGTGCTGTAGCAGGTTCTGTTGGTTGGGTTGCAGGTATCACATTCTATGACAAGCAACGGTATCCGCTGAAAAACAGTAAGCGTATGTTCAGCAGACTCAGCGAACTTAAAATAATAGACGGTTGGAAGATAATGGAATTCACACAGGGTTGCTTCAACGGACTGATAATAGGTACTGCTTTCATACTCGGTTGGCCTATTGCCGCAAAAAATCTTGAACTTGCGGAATCAACGGGGCAGCTCTGGCACATAATTCCTAAGAGTATCGACACCGTGCTTTCGTGGGTACTTTGTGCGCTTATTATCTGTACAGTCTTTCTGTTTATCATCCCTTACGACAAATCAAAACATATTGATACAAACTTCCTTGAGGTTATTGAACGCCCGTGCTATATGGTCGCACCATTGTGCCTTATAATGCTCGGCTCGACAACAATGGCCGAAATAATCAGTTGCTTCACAATTTACTTTGTTGTTGCTCAACACGATGCAACGGAACGTTACAGCGAATACAAACACATAAAACTCATCCGCGTGTTACTGGTACTTATCGGTGCAGGAATCATTGCTGTTCAGGCATTCCGAGGATTTACACTGTGGGAAACATGGATTTTCTATTGTGTCGGTTACCTGATTTTTGATTTTGTATGCTTCTTCCATCCCGGAAAAATCAGAGAAAAGAGTAAGAAGTCAACCAATACCAAGGAATTTATAGTTTCTTTCGGAAGCATTCTCACAGTTCAGCCGTTTTTCTGTTTGTTGGCTGTAATTATGCTTGCTTTCGGATATGTGAATTTCAGATAAATACATAAAACAAAAACTATTCTATTATTTGCCTTGACAAAACAAAAGCTGTTTGATATAATGATCAGCGTTGTCAAACAGCTTTTGCTGTGCGTAATTTAATAACGAGGCGTAGCTCAGTTTGGTAGAGTGCTTGCTTTGGGAGCAAGATGCCGCAGGTTCAAGTCCTGTCGCCTCGACCATATTAAAAACCTTGAAGTCTGATTGTAAGGCTTCAAGGTTTTGACATTTTATAAATTATACTTCAAAAACTTATTTATTGTTGTAAGTTCTCTGATATACAGACTGCGGACATCCGGAGTCTTTGTGTCGTATGTACCGAAGATTGAGAGGGCATCCCCGATTGATAACCATTCAGGTACAATGCCGTGTTCAACCTCAATATCCGTTAAGGTCTGCTTCCCCTCGCCTATCACCTCACAGATAAAATAATTGCTGATATACTTAGTTTCAAAGCTGTATTCATTGATTGTGAGGAAGTGGCACATCGGCTTTACGATATATCCTGTTTCTTCTGCAAGTTCACGCTTGCAGCATTCTTCCAGGGTTTCGCCTTCTTCAATTCCGCCACCGGGGGTCATATATACACCCGTATTAAGCTCGTGTGACAACAGGATTTTGCCTTCACGCACGACAATTCCTCTTGCTGCAACACGCTCCCTCTCGGGCGGATCAGAATAAGTTTCAGCATATTGGTCGATAATTTCAAAGTTGTTCATTTTGCACTCCTCATTCTTCATACACCAAAGAATCCTCATCTGTCAAAAAATAGACTTTATACTTCCCTTCTCGGCAAAGTTCGTCATAATCCAGCCTACGTCTGTATGTATAGTGACATATTAGAATACCATTCAACAATCCAAGACTGTCAAAATCTTCCATATACACATCGTTACTGTCGTATCTCTGCACATGTTCAATATTTCTGGTGGCAATATGTGCACCTGCACTTCCACCTATATAGACAACTCCGGATTTGACATATTCAACTATATTCTTATCAAATCCACATTTGCGAATTTTATCAAGCGTACCGAATGTATTACCACCGCTTACATAAATGCAATCTATATCCAAATTTTTAAAATTATCTGCCTTACTGTGGTCAAAAACATAAATGTTTTGTCGGGTAAATCCAAACGCTTCAACGCGCTTGTAGTATAAATCACTTGCAATCACTTCAGGAGTTGCTTTCTCGTTCGGAATGAAAAGTACCCGACACTTTGATATTGGCTTCTCCAGATTATCTGTTATGCATTTTTTAGATTTCTCATTTCCAAAATCACAAGAGGATAAAATCAGTTTCATTCAAAAATCTCAACTTCCGTGGCGTAATACTGTTCCTGAAAATGAACGGCTTTTTCGATTTCGCATTTATCAAATGTCATTCCCTCAGGCGCAGCAACCAGTTTATCTTCGACATCGTTGTGGCGGTGCACAATCGCAATAACCTTTGCAGTATGCTCGCTAACAGGCTCATTTACACCCAATAAATAAACATCAAGTTCTTCGCCGTCACCACCGATAACATCGGGAATATAGCCGTAATTTATCGGATAAGTGAGGGAATATTTATCTTTCTTGTGCACGTAGCCTATCGGGCGGTCAATTTCGATTTTCACCGTTTTACCAAGATAGGATTTAACAAGGGCTTTTCGTTCTTGCATGTTCATTTTATCACCTTTTGAAAGCAACACTTATAATTCAATTTCATTATACTTTACCTTGATAATCTTTGTACTGTTCAGACATACATCAGTGCCGTTGGAATGATAGTACGCAACAAGGAAGCCGTCAGCGCACTCAGTTATGGCAGGATAACAGTATCCGTTCGTAAGGTCATCTTCTATGTAGAAAACATTTTCTTTTTTGAACGTCAGTCCCCTGTCCGTGCTGAAAGCCATGACAAACGGTGTTCTGCCCCACGGCTCATAATCCTCACGAAGAAGATGCTCGGGTACGGGGTTAAATATAGCAACCGTCAAGTCGCCGCAGTCTCTAACATGCATAGGTGAACAAGGCGAAGAAAAGAAGATGTTCGGCTCGGGAGTTGTCCAGGTTGTTCCGTTATCCGTTGAAAAACATTCAAACTGAAAACCGAGGCTTGTGCGGATATAGCACCAGAGTCTGCCGTCGGGCAATTCATAAAGTCCCGGTTCTTCATAACCGTCGGGATTCGACGGAAACGGACAAGGTAATTCCGTTTCGGTTTTATACCACGTTTTGCCGTCATCATCAGAGCAGAAGAAGCAGATAACCCCTGGCGTAAAGTCAAGTGCAGTATTCAGAACAGTATGTCTTGCTGTCGGAATAACGATTCTGCCGTTTTTAAGACGCATAACACGGTCGTTGTTAATAACATAATAATCCGCAACATCAAGGCAATCAAGGCAGTTGACAGGCTCTGACCATGTTTTACCCTCATCAGATGAACGAGTGAGGACGATTTTATCGGTTCGATCGGTATTTTTGATGATATAAAATGCGCCGATATCCCCGTTACCCATACGCACGAACGAAAAGCTCATTATATTCCACGCATCCTCAGGTTTTCTGAAGAGAATTTCAGGCTTTGTCCAGGTTTCACCTTCATCGGAAGAATAAATAACCGCAATATTGGCAGTGGCATCGTCTTCCCAGTCGTTACCGTAAAATTCGGTATAGCCGAACATTATTCTTCCGTCGTTGAGACGGATAAATGAGCCTTCACCGTTACGGGGCATATTATCATTAGTTTCAAGAAAAAGTACTTCTCTTCCGATTTTTTTCATAGTGATTCTCCTTATAGTCTCCTCCGTTTATTCAAGGAGGCTTTGAGATAGACATTTTGTATTCAAATAAATTCTAGCAAGAGAATATATCTTTGTCAACAAAAAGGAAGCTGATTTAAAAACCAGCTTCCTTAAAATTATTTATCAAGTTCTTTCTGGAGAAGATCACGGATAACAACAGGATCACCTGTACCCTTGAGCTCACGCATAATGAGTCCGAAGAGTGCCTGCATTGCCTTTGTCTTGCCGCTCTTGTAGTTTGCGACAGCATCCGGATTCTCTGAAACAATGCGCTGAACTGTGGTGAGTACCAAGCTCTCATCAACCTTGACGTTGAGTGAGTTTTCTTCACAGTACTTGTCAACGTCAACATCACTCTCAAACACTGCAGAAAGTACTTTCTTACCTGCAGGACGTGTGATTTCGTTAGCATCAACAAGCTCGATGATTCTTGCAAGCTTTGATGAGTCAATGTTGAGTTCATCAAGTTCAAGTCTCTTCATATTACCCATGCACTCTGTAAGAATCCAGCTTGCAACTGACTTGGGTGCTCTGCCGAGAGCAACAACTGCATCGAAAGTATCGGAAAGTTTTCTGTCTGATGCAAGTACCATTGCTTCCTTCTCGGGAATGCCCATTTCTGTATAGCGGAGGCTCTGCTCCTCTGCAGTTGCGGGCATACTTGCACGGATTTCCTCAAGCCATGCGTCGTCAATAACGATGGGCATAAGGTTAGGATCGGGGAAATAACGATAATCAGCTGCTGTTTCCTTGTTACGCATCGGGAATGTACGTCTCTTGACATCGTCCCAACGGCGTGTTTCCTGAACGAGAACTTCTGTATGACGCTCAAGTGCATCAACGTGACGAACCTTTTCAAATTCAATTGCATCCTTGATTTCTGAAAGTGAGCTCATATTCTTGATTTCGGCACGGACACCGAATTCATCTGAACCCTCGGGACGGACTGAAATGTTGACGTCACATCTCATTGCACCCTCTTCACACTCGGAAATACCTGCAAACTGAAGGCTTGACTTAAGCTTCTTAAGGTATGTGATAACTTCCTCTGATGAACGGAAGTCAGGACGGCTTACGATTTCGATAAG
>JAZROM010000080.1:0-2257 GCA_045648745.1 Acutalibacteraceae bacterium
CCTGCAATCAAGCCTGTAGGTATCAGGATGGTTTATCAGGTGAGCAATGCCGTTAAAATTCCTGTTATCGGTATGGGCGGTGTTGAAACAGCGGAAGATGTTATTGAATACATCATGGCAGGCGCAACGGCTGTTGAAGTCGGTGCGGCAAATCTTGTTGATCCCTATGCAAGCTTTGAAATTGTCAGAAACCTTCCCGATGTAATGAATAAATACGGTATTAAAAATTTAAATGATATAAAAGGATGTGCACACAATGGGTAAAGATGTAATCGTTGCTTGCGATTTCAGCAGCAAGCAGGCAGTAATGGATTTCCTCGATAAGTTCACAGAGGAAAAACCTTATGTAAAAATCGGCATGGAGCTTTTCTATGCGGAAGGTCCTTCAATTGTTAAGGAAATCAAAGCAAGAGGACACAAGATTTTCCTTGACCTCAAGCTTTGCGATATCCCCAACACAGTCAAGAAGGCTATGAGTGTTCTCAGCGGTCTTGATGTTGATATGACAAATCTTCATGCAAGCGGAACAATCGAAATGATGCAGGCAGCTCTTGAAGGTCTCACAAGACCTGACGGAACAAGACCTCTTCTTATCGCTGTTACACAGCTTACTTCAACAAGCGAAGAAAGAATGAGAGAACAGCTTCTTATCGATAAGCCCCTTGATGAGGTTGTTATGCACTATGCATCAAATGCTGAAAAAGCAGGTCTTGACGGCGTTGTTTGTTCACCTCTTGAAGCAGGTAAGGTTCACGACAGATGCGGTGCAAACTTTGTTACCGTAACTCCCGGTGTTCGTTTTGCTGACGGTGATATCGGTGATCAGGTAAGAGTTACAACCCCCGAAAAAGCAAAGGAACTCGGTTCAGACTATATCGTTGTAGGCAGACCCATCACAGCTGCGGAAAATCCTGTTGCTGCTTACAGAAGATGCGTTGCTGAGTTTGTAGGTTAATCAGTTAATAATATCTGGAGGTTTTATATAATGGAAAAGCTTATTGCAAAAGATTTACTTTCAATCGGTGCTGTATTCCTTCGCCCCGAAGAACCCTTCACATGGGCAAGCGGAATCAAGAGCCCCATTTACTGTGACAACAGACTCACTCTCACTGCTCCCGCAGTAAGAACAGATGTTGAAAACGGTCTTGCAGAAATCGTAAAGAAATATTATCCCGAAGCAGAAGTGCTTATGGGTACTTCAACTGCAGGTATTGCTCATGCAGCTATCACAGCTCACCTTCTCGATATGCCTATGGGTTATGTACGTTCAGGTGCAAAGGACCACGGCAGAGGAAATCAGATTGAAGGCAAGCTTGAAAAAGGTCAGAAGGTTGTTGTTATCGAAGACCTTATTTCAACAGGCGGAAGCGTTATCGAAGTTGTAGACGCTCTTCGTGAAGCAGGCGCAGAAGTTCTCGGTATTGCAAGCATTTTCACCTACGGCATGAAGAAGGGTCTTGACCGTCTTGCAGCTGCAGATGTTAAAAATGTAAGTCTTACCAATCTTGATGTTATTGCAGAAGTTGCAGCAGAAATCGGCTATATCAAGCCCGAAGATGTTTCACGCCTTATAGCTTTCCGCAACAACCCCTCCGATGAAAGCTGGATTGGGGGAGCAAAATGAGAAGTCTTATAGACATTCTTTCGCTCTCAACTCAGGAAATCGATGAACTTATTGCCGTTGCTGAGGATATAATTGCTCATCCCGAGGTATACCGTGATAAGTGCAGATATAAAAAGCTTGCAACCCTTTTCTTTGAGCCTTCAACAAGAACCCGTCTCAGCTTTGAAGCGGCTATGTATGAACTGGGCGGCAATGTGCTCGGCTTTTCAGAGGCTAATTCGTCATCTGCCGCAAAGGGTGAAAGCGTTGCAGATACCGCAAGAACAGTAAGCTGTTATGCGGATATCATAGCTATGCGTCATCCCAAGGAGGGTGCACCTCTTGTTGCTTCAATGGCGGCAAGCGTACCCATCATCAATGCAGGTGACGGCGGTCACAACCATCCCACTCAGACTCTTACCGACCTTCTCACAATCAAGCGTGAAAAGGGCAGACTTGATAATCTGACCGTAGGCTTCTGCGGTGACCTTAAATTCGGCAGAACCGTACATTCGCTTATCGAAGCGCTTTCAAGATACACGGGCATCAGGCTTGTTCTTATTTCTCCCGATGAACTCAAAGTTCCCGGATATATCAGAAAAGATGTTATCGAAGCACACGGTATGGAATATAAAGAAACAAAGAATCTTGAGG
>JAZROM010000081.1:0-41975 GCA_045648745.1 Acutalibacteraceae bacterium
ATATTTCTCAACACCGCTTTTTGAATAAATTTCAACGGCTTGTAACCTTGAGTTACAAGCCGTTTTTGTTATATTGTGATTTTGTTTTCACCCGCAGTAAGGCTGACTGTTTCACCTTTATTTTTAAACACTGCGTTCACTCCGTCGCAAAGGTGAATTTCAACACTGATATTGGCGCTATCCTTCTTCCATTCAACTGCGATTTCACCGTGAGGCGTGGTAATATGACCCTTTGCAAAGTCAAGGCATTGCGCAAAATAAGGTTCAATTATTACTTCGTCATATCTTACGGATTTTTCTGCCTGTCTGACACCAAGTATTCTTTCAAACAGACTGATTGTATTCGAACCGAACATCGGATGCGAGTGTGAGGACTCACCGTTCCAGTTTTCCCAGATTGTTGATGCACCTGCTTTTCGCATCGTCTCGAACGACACTTCATTTTTATTGGATAAAAGTTTTGTTGCAAGTTCACCGTTACCTGTGCCGTAAAGAATGTTAAGAAGAATGTATGTACCGAAAATACCTGTATCAAACTGACCGAGTGCTGAATATTTTTCAACAAGCTTTGCGACTGTTCTCTCGTCACCTGCACCGCAATCGGCAGCAAATGCATCTGCTCCCTGAAGTCCGCCGAGGAATCCGCCGTCACCGTCGGCATATTCTCGTTTTACTGCCTGTATGTGCTCATCAATAAGAGTTTTATACCATTGAGAATCCTCACCAAGCACTTCGCAAAGGCTTACAAGCATCCTGAGCTGACTGATATACATAGTTGTATTGACAAACGATTCGGGAATAGTCACTCTTTCGGGTGTACACCAATCGCCGAGGCACCATCCGTCTTTTTCTTCACGCACAATAAGTCCGTTTTCACTGCGTGATTCCATATACTCAACAAACTTTGCCATATTAGGATAAATGTCACGCAATGCTTCGACATCACCGTAGTGACGGTAGAAATAATACGGTACAATTATCATCGCACCGCCCCAACCTGCAGGACCTCCGCCACCGCCTGCAAACGGTGCCGTGTGCTGAACGTGACCTGTACAGATATCCTGACAGTCCTTGATATCTTCGATCCATTTGCGGTACATTGCTTCGGCATCAAACTGCGTCATAACTGCGTCGCAGGTAAGCTGACCGTCACCCGTGTATCCAAGACGTTCGCGGTGAGGACAGTCTGACGGAATACAACCGTGAGTGTTGCCCTCCTGAGTGTTGATGAAGGCTTTGTACAACCAATTGAGCGTTTCGTCACTGCATTCGAAGGACGATGTCGGTTTCATATCTGTATGGATTACACGCACTTCTGCAGACTCACAATTGTTTGAAAGTGCAAAATACTGAAATCCGTGCCAACAGAAATAAGGATGATAAAGCTCTTTCTCACCGTCGGTAATGGCAAAATATTGCTGTCTCTGATGACCGTAGCCGACAGAAGTGTTGTCTATATTTAAATCCTCGTCGAGCTCTTCTGCGCATTCAAACCAGATGTGTTCATTTCTTTCGTCACATCTTATTACGGGATAACCCGTAATATTTCGTTCTACCTTATACACATTGTATGTATCAAACGCCTTGACAAGTTCCGGCTTGAGTGTTTCAACAACCTTATCCGACGGACAGGTCTGGATATAATACTCACTTAATGGTACGGTTACAACATCAGGCTCGGTCCAGCCGTGCATCTGCGCATCGCGGGTATTCCACTTACGGTCAAAACGGCTGTAGTCGTGTCTTTCACCGTGGAAGAGATTTGAATTTATAAAAAATCCTTTTTTATAAAGCGTGTTTTTGTCCGACATCATACTTGTGCCGTCCTCAAAATCTATCTTGTAACAGAGCTTGATTTTACCGTAGCTTACATCACCCTCACCCTTTCGGAGAAGCTGATGATAAAAGCCGCCGCCAACCATTACGCCAATGACATTTTCACCTTCGCAAAGGTACGGTGTTATGTCATATTTCATAACGTGAATTCTATGCGACCAGATATCGTTAAGAGGATAGGATAAAACCATATCGGGACGGTTATGGTAGTCTGTATACGCAGGTGCAAACTCGTCAGTGCTTACGCGCTTGCCGTTGATGTACAAAATAAAATAGCCCAATCCGCAGATAGTTATCTCTGCAGATTGAGCTTTATTGTTTTCAAATGTTGCGCGAAAAAGTGCTGCGTCTGCGTCACTCTTCGGGCAAAGCCATCTTGCATCAGAAAAAAGTTCTTTGTGTGTCATAGTATCGCCTCCGTAGAGATGATACTATAAATCGGAACTTTTTACAATACAAAATTACAATTCCTCAACGGAAACAATACCTTCCGCAGCGGAAATTGCCGTCATAATTTTATCGTGAGAAACCTTCTTTGGTAACTGAAGCTGAAAAATCGCGCAGGAATTGTTTCCTGATTTTGTAATTTCAAGGTCGATAATAACAATTCTGTAACCCTTGATAAGACGGATTATGTTATCAAGATTTTCGTTATCCTCATACTCGACGTAGATGTTAAGATTACGCGAGTTGACAATAACCCAGTATTCAAACTTCACAAAGAAAATTTCTGCAACAAGAATCACAACAGTAGAAATCACTGCCGCCTCGTAATAACCTGCACCGATTGCAAGACCGATAATCGCACAAGTCCACAGACCTGCCGCGGTTGTAAGTCCTTTTACCTGACGGCGCTTTGTTACAATGATTGCACCTGCACCGATAAAACCGATACCTGCGACAACCTGCGCACCGAGTCTGCCGATGTCGGTATAAAGACCGAGATTGTAGAAAAGATACTGACTTGTAAGCGTTGTCATCGAAGCACCGAGGCAGATGAGAATGTGTGTTCTGAAGCCTGCAGGTCGACGCTTATGTTCACGCTCGATACCGATTATACCACCGCAGACAACTGCAAGGAAAAGCCTGAACAATACCGAAACCGTGGTAACATCTCTTAAATAATCAAGAAAATCCAACATTCAAACTCTCCCCCTTATATCTCGTCAACCAATGTGACAAAATCAAATTTTGAAATTTTCGACATTACGTGGGAATGCGTTTCGTGCTTAGGGAGTCCCATTGAAATAACCGCACCGATAACCACACCGTTGGGCTGCTTTTCACGCTGGGTATCAACGTCAAAAATCTGAATATTCATCGACTTGATTGTACTGATAATCGCACCGAGGTTTTCCATTCTGTCAAACTCGACATAGAGATCCATATTCCTTGCATTGGCAATAACCCACGCTCCGAGTTTGTTAAAAATTGTTGTTGTGATAAGAATAAGCAAAAAGCCGAAAATTGCACACTCGTAAAAGCCTGCACCGATTGCAAGGCCCATACATGCAGATGCCCAAAGACCTGCTGCCGTTGTAAGACCTTTTACTTCCTGTCTGCCCGTAACGATGATTGTACCTGCACCGAGGAAACCGATACCGTTGATAACCTGCGCACCGAAACGCGAAACGTCAGTTTTGACTCCGACTGCTGCGGCAAGTTCAGACCATATCGTTGAAAGAAGCTCCGATTCATACTGACTGAGCACCATTGTAAGAGCAGCGCCAAGGCAAACGATCATATAAGTACGGCTGCCTGCTGCACGATGCTTCTGACCGCGTTCAAGACCGATGAGACCGCCGAAGAAAACAGCAAGCAGAATTTTAATAATCAATGCACCGATTGTGACTTCACGGAACGGGTCAAGCCATGGTATCAATGAATCCATCATACAACAAACCTCCTTTTAACCTTATATAATATATTCAGCGGACGTGAGAAAGTTCACATCCGCCGAGTTAATATGAGAAATATACTATATTTTTCTTTATTTGTCAATAGTTACAAGGGTTTTTGATAATATTTTGACAAACACTTATTGTGGTGATTATTATGAATGACAACAAAGGTAAAGTATACCGTCCGAAAGCCGAGCCTGTATTCGGACAGCCTGAGACATGCGATGAAATTATCAACAAATACGGCACGTATGAAATTCAGCCGACAAATGATTCGGATAATGCATTCCCGAAAATTTCACAAGGTCTGCCCACAAGCAGAAAAAGGAAACATTATAAAGGATTTAATGAAGAGCAAAAATAAAAGCTGCACTCTTGTAATCAAACGAGAGTGCAGTTATCTTTTTATTTTGTTACAAGCTCTTTTTCTTCTGATTTGAGCATTTCTTCAACCTGCTTGTTTACATCGCGCTTACCCTTATGCATAAACGGATAAATCTTAAGCACTACCCACGCAAAAATCGCTCCGACAGAGTTGAGAACAATATCTCCCATTGTGTCCATAAGCGGCCAACGATCGGGATAAATCGGGTCAAAGAGTGTTGCCTCTTTCGGTGTGCCCTGTGCAAGTTCATAACTCCAGTGCTGTGCGTCACCGATTGCACCTGTTGCAGCGTTGCTCATAACCTGGTCTGTTGTAAACTCGAAAAGCTCCCAACAGGTAGAAACAAAGAACGAAAAACCGAGCGCACAAAGAAGTGCGATAGGAATAGAACACTTTACCTTGTCACGCAGCTGCATTGCTGCAACTACCTGATAACCGAGGAAAACTGTCAGCACACCGCTGATAAGGTGCATACCTGAATCCCACAAACGGAGTTCGTAATAAAGGTTGAGGAACTTACCGCCGAACGAACCGCAGAAAAGCATGATAATTGAAACAATCTGGATATATGACGGAATATAACGAAGCATTGATTTTTTAGGGAACATCATAAAAATTTCCCACGCAAACATACCACCGAGGTTAGCAAGCACCTGAAGCGGATCGGACATATCTCTTGTTCCCTTTGAGACATCAATAAGACTCTGGATAAGAGCGTATATCATCAAGCCACGGAAAATCCACCAGATGACAACTTCCCACACCGTACAATTTTCACGAACTCTTTTAATGTATTCTTTCATTACTTATCACCTTGATTTTTAACTTTTGACGCTAAACAACCAACGCCAATATTCTTCTAAATGATAAAGCATAACAGATGTTTTGTCAAGGCAAGTTTAGCCGCCAAAAGTTAATTTTCCGTAAAGAAATTATAAAGGGGCTTTAAATCTTATCAAACCAACATATTTATGGTTTTTAGCAGCAAATATCAAAAAGTCGTTTGACATCGGTGTTTATTACTGTTAGAATATTGCTATGAGGTGATTAATATGAAAACTATCAAAAAAGTTCTCGCAGTATTCATGGCAATTTGTCTGTGTGCTCTTCCCCTCGTGGTAAATTCAAGCGCTGCAGGCAGAAAACCCGCACTCCGCACATCCGCAGGCATTGAAGCTCTCCGTGATGAATTTGAGATTGACACTGCTCCCGAGGCAGGCGGTCACGCTCTTGACTACGCTTACTATTCACCCGTCGGAAAAAATGACGACACAAAATATCCCCTTGTCATTTTCCTTCACGGTATCGGTCACGCTGACTATGTCGGAGCACAGCTCGATGACAGTGACTTCCCCTATTGGGCATCAGCTGAGTTACAGAGCCGTTTTGACGAAGGCGGTGCATTCATTCTTCTTCCCCGTGCACCCGAGCATAAATTGATTTATTGGGGCGAAACACTGATTGAGTCTTTGCGTTCAGTTATTGATGACGTTATTGCAAAGCACGGTGACAACATTGACACAACCAAAATCTTCATCGGCGGAAGTTCTGCAGGCGGAGAGATGACATGGAAAATGATTGTTGCTTTCCCTGAGTATTTCGCAGGTGCATTCCCGATCGCATCAACAGGCACAGTTTCCGAAAACGATGTTATTTACTCTTCTGACGTTGCAATCTGGATGATTTCAAGTAAAATGGATCCCGTTGTAAACTACACAACAATAACACTTCCGTTGTGGAACAAGGTTGTAAAATACAACGCACATCCCGAAAACTGCAGACTTTCAAGCTTTGACAGTGTTACTGAGCCTGCAGGTAATTCGGCAAGTGACAACCACCATATGGCAAAGGTTGTAACGTATGACTTCCATATGCTTGACGGCAGCACTTACCCGAACGTTACCACCACAAACGGCAACGGACAAAAGGTTTCACTTGTAAGCCCGAACGGCATAATCAGCTGGATGAATTCACTTTCTTCTGACTTTGACGGCAGTGCAGGTGACGGTTCAGGTAACATTAACGTTTCTGTTTTTGATTCAATTTTTGGTGTAATCCGTAACTTTGTTCTCAAGATTGTAAACATCTTCCAGAGAATTTTAGGTCTTTAATTCTTCAATAAAAGCTCAACCTCCTGATGTCAAGGCATCAGGAGGTTTTCTTTTTCGGTTACGTTACCTACAAATTCAGTTTTTATTTCGTACGGGACATCAAAAACGTTGCCCGAAATTTCTGCTTCACGCAGATGACTGAGCAGAATTATATACTTACCCTTCTGCGGTTTTCTGAAAACATTGCCTGTCAGCACAAGTCTGCCGTGGACAAATTCAGTCGGGTTTTCCGTCAGAACCTTCGGTGTATATCGGATTGTAGCTGCACCGTCAAAATCGCCTGTATAATCGCAGTTTTCAACCACGTTGTTACGGAAAACAATCTCGTTTGTTCTGCCCGATTCAAACCAGAAATTACAGTCATCCTCAAGCAGTAATGCAGGACCCCAGAGATTGATAAAGCGGTTATTTTCAATTATAACCTCACCGCGTGTTGTACAAAGCACGCCCCTGCCCGTTGTCGGCCCGAAATCGCAGTTACGGACATAAAGGTCAGGTGTCCATGTTATATTTTCAACAACATCCTTACCGACTTCAATCTGCGGTAACGGTCTGTCAAGGTGAAGAAGTATATCTGTATCACTGAGCTTTTTATAAGAAACCACCTTGGTTTTTCCGTAAGGAATGAGCGTATCCCATTTTATAAACTCAAGTTCATCCCCTGCTTCAAAAGCCTGAAATCCCCACGATTCATCATGCATAAAACGGACAACGATGCTTTTATCTTCATCGTTCCTTTCGATAATTCGCAGATGTGTGCCGTGAGTATTTATGTAATCATCCTGCGCTCCGTTTGCCTTACAGTTTTCGACAATCAGCTTGCCCCTGCAACCCGAAAACTGAAAGAAATCTGCAGTGCTTGTAATAGTTCTGCCCTCTTTCGGAGTAAAGTCGCAGTTTGTGAACGTAACATTCTCGCAAAACTGCGAAACCATACCAAGGCCATGCATAAACATCACACGCAGATTTTCAAAGCGGAGATTTTTTGAACGGTTAAAAAGGCTTCCCGTCTGGTCGCGGACGATACTTCGTGTCTGAAAAATATTGCCCGGTTTAAAATCAGCTTCTTTGTTTGCAAGTGTTAAACGGAGTGTATACTCATCAAGCACTTCAATATTATCAAACGTCAGGTCGTTACGGTTAAAGTCCCTGCACATTCGGGTTTCGGGGTCATAAACCTTGACATATCGACCCTGTACATTACTTTTGTTTTCCCAGTAAGGCTGACCGTCGGCACCGTTTTCCCCTCGCCAGTAAAGTTCATTACCGTCCACACGGAAAAGACAATCGGGATTGATACGGATATCGCACACGCCGTCATTGTTTGAAAGTACGGTAAATTCCGTCATCGTCGGACAGGCATAGTCCACGCAGAGATTTTTTACGGTAATATTCTCGCAT
This sequence comes from Acutalibacteraceae bacterium, assembly GCA_045648745.1. GTDB lineage: Bacteria > Bacillota > Clostridia > Oscillospirales > Acutalibacteraceae > CAG-488. The sequence goes on from JAZROM010000081.1 coordinate 7,635, forward strand.
CGGTCGAAGAGAAACGGAGTCATTTTACCGTGCACAAGTATGGTCGCACCGTTGCCGTCGATTGTAATATTCTTTTTATCCTTGAGATAAACAGCAACAAAGCGTGTACCGTCAGGATTTTCGTGTTTCTTTGCTGTATTTGTGCAGAAATATCCCGTCAGTGAAAAGGAGTCATCCTGACGCACATCGTAAACCTTATTTTCTTCAAGAGTTACGGTTTCTCCGTCACGGATATTCACAAAAATATTACATAATTCATTCATTATAATCACCGCCGTGAGTATTATTCAGACTTCAATTTATTTGCTTCATTATACTTCATCAGGCTAAAAATTACAACGGGTTGCGAAGATATCTATTTACTAAAGGAAAAAATTGTGCTAGAATTTCCGTGAGGTGATTATATGACCTGGTTATCATTTACAAGGTTACTTATGGCAATTCTTATGATGCCGTACTATCTTTTTAATTACACATTCAACAACTATGCCTACCCTGCTTACAGCACAGAGGGTGCGTATCTTTTCTGCTACTTTGTCGGCAACGAAATAAGCGAGCAGACGCTCCACTTTGCCGTTAGTACGGACGGCTACAACTTCAAAGCACTTAACAACAACGAAGCTGTTATCACTCAGACACTCGGTACAAAATGTGTACGCGACCCGTACATATTGAAGGGTGTTGACGAAAACGGCAAGGACTGTTATTTCATCATCGCAACAGATATGGACGCAGGTCTCGGCTGGCTTTCCAACCACAGTCTTATCACATGGAAATCCTACGACCTTGTCAACTGGATTGACGAGACTGTTATCGATATCCGTCAGTTTGAGGGATTTGAAACCACAACCAGAGCGTGGGCACCGCAGGCAATCTGGGACGAGAGCAAGGGTATGTATATGGTCTATTGGGCAAACTCCACCGAGGAGAATGACTGTGCAGGGCATTACTACGCTTACACAAAGGATTTCAAGACTTTTGAAACAAAGCCCGAGGTTCTTTTCGGCAGATGGAACGAATATGTTGCCGAGCGTGACGAGGTTATGAACATCCAGTGCATTGACGGTGACATAGTCTACAATGAAAAAGACGGTTACTATTATCTTTACTTCAAAGAAGACCTTACACAGAAAATTGCGTATGTACGCTCAAAAAATCTGACAGGTCCGTATAACACAGACTACACGATATGCTCACTCAACTGGTTCGGTGTTGAGGGCAGTTCGATGTATCGCATCTCGGGTACAGACGCATGGATTATGATTATGGACGAGTACGGCAACGGCACATTCTTCACACAGATGACGAGAGATTTTGAGTCTTTCCGTCAGGTACAGCGTTCAACAATGGGCATTGACCACCTGAAACCCCGCCACGGCTCAGTGGTACATATAACAGAAGAGGAATACAAGAGAATGGTTGAGCATTACGGTATTCAGGAATAAGGAGGAAATGGTATGAAAAAGATGTTAGCAGTTATTATTGCTGTTGTTTTTTTATTCTCAATTGTCCCTCTAAACTGTTTTGCAGAAGAAAAATACAGCGGAACTTGTGGAGATAACCTTACCTGGACTCTTGATTTTAAAACAGGCGAGCTAATCATACGTGGAGAAGGTGAAATGTGGGATTTTGATTGGATCGATGCACCTTGGTATCATAACTCACCTGCTATTGAGACGATTTTTATCGACAATAATGTAACCAGCATTGGCAACTACGCTTTCTTTGAATGCCACAATCTTAGAAATATTATTATACCGACCAGTGTCACAAAATTCGGAATTGGCGCATTTTATTGTTGTTGCAGACTCAATCATATAACTATTCCCCAAAATCTTATTTCTATTGGGTACGAGGCTTTCGAGTATTGCGATAGTTTGAAAAGCATATATTATACCGGTACACCAGAAAATTGGAGTAAAATTGATATTGAAGACTCAAACACAAACCTTTTCAACGCAAGAATCAGGTTTTCCGAAGAAATTCAAATAGGAGATATCAACGGTGATGGCCAGATTAATTCGTCAGATGCACTTATATGTTTGCAATGGTCTGTAAAAAAAATAGAACTCTTGGATATTCAGTTTAAATTAGGCGATATCAATGCAGATAATGAAATCAACTCTTACGATGCGTTCAAGATTCTGCAGTACAGCGTAGGCAGAATTTAAATTTCGTTATAAAAATCCCCCGAAAAAGGTTATCTTTTTCGGGGGATTTATTTTGGTAAATTAAATTATTCGCAGATTGATGCGATGTAGTCTGCCATCTCGCCGACAGTTTTGTTGTTTACAAAATCAACTGCCTTAAGCTCAACGCCAAACTCTGTTTTGATATCGTTTACCATACACATTGTATCAAATGAACTCATGCCGAGATCAAGCTTAAAATTGTCTTCAGCCTTGATTTCGTCAGCTTCCACGTAGTTTTCAAGGATTTGAACAAGTCTTTCGAATGTCTGCATTCCGGTTTACCGTTCCTTTCTGCATCTGTCAATGCAATTTTGTTAAGTATCTCACCGACCGTGATATCGGGATTTTCTGCACCGATAACAAGTGTCTCGGCTAATTTGTTGTAAAGAATACGAAGGTCATATTCTGCTTCCGGCTCCTGTCTGTATTCAAAGACAAAGTCAAGACCTTCATCAGCCGAACGATGCTTGACCGTAACATAAAGCGGAATCATTGTTGCACCGTTATTGTACCAGACGCTTCTGACGGACTTTTCCATTTCCTCATCGATGCTCTTGATTCGCATAAGAGGCTGATAAGAAAGACCGAAGCTGTCATATGTTGAGTCGAACTTTGCATCCTCAGGCATTGACTTGTGTCGCTCCTTGAGTGTTTCAAGGAATGCAAGGCTTGCGTGCTGATACATCTCGTTCTGGACTTCGGAAATTTTGCCGACTGCCTCGCAGAATGTTTCCTCAGGCTTGATGATACTTCTCATCGGAAGGAAGTTGATGCGAAGTCCGCCTGACTTTTTCTCTGCAAGAGTACCACGTCGGTTGATAATCATTTTGAATGAAACGTCTTCCTGATTATCATTAAAGCAGGAAAGTGCAGTACGCACACCCATTGAGATAACCGAGAAAACTGAAAGATTACGATCCTGACAGAGCTGCATAACCTTTTTGCTGTCCTCAGCAGACATACTCAAGTGCATTGAATTTGCATCGGGCAGACCTGAATGAATATCAGCAAAGCGATGTTCAGGATGCTTTAACTGCTGAATCTTAAGTCTGTTTTCTATCATGTAATCCGTAAAGATCGGCTCAGTTGCCTTTGCAAGTGAGTCGTACCAATACTTCTTGTCCGCCTCGTGCTGCTCAGAGCCGATGTAATTAAGCTCCGCTTCGAGTGCAGGTATATACGGACGCATCGGCTTCGGATACGGAGTACCCTGAGTTTTATGAAGATAAATCTCCATAATATCGTTGAGAAAAATCTTGAGCGAGTACGCATCCATTGCAAGGTGCTGAATACGCATAAACAGACCCTTGTAGCCATCCTTGAAATGCACAATTGCTATTCGGTGAAGCTCACAGTTAAACATCGGGATGTTTGTGCGTGAAAACTTTGTAAGCTTTTCCTCTGCCTCATCGATGGTCATATCAGTGTAATCCCACTCTTCGACCTTCAGCTCACTCTTTTCGGTTACATACTGAAGAAGCTGAAGCTTTTTACCCATTACAAAACGGAGTCGCATTGTGTCGCAACGCTCGATTGCTTCATAAATTGCTTCCTTCATCACCTTTACATCGAGCTCACCCTTCCAGTAATAACCGCTGCCGATATTGTTGACGGGATAGCCTGAGCCGTATTTAAGGGACATAAGATACATCATCTGCTGAGAACTGGAAATGGGATATGCCTGTACTTTTTCACCGTTTGGCAAAACTTTTTCTATCATTTCTTTTCATCCTCCGCAAAATTGAATTGCGCTCTTTTGATTTTACCTGTTGATGTTCTGTCGAAAGGCTTTTCTCTTAATCGGAACGAATGGATCTGCCTGTCCGTATTGAGTGTGGAATTGATTCTGTCGACAATCTGAGCAATCTCATCCTCGATATTTTCGATTTTCAGTGTCTCGACAAGCTGTTCGTCAGGGAAAATTTCTGCAATAATGCTATCCTTTTCACCATAGACAATAACTTCCTTGATAATTCCGTCATCAACGAATTTATTTTCAATTTCCTCAGGAGAAATGTTTTCTCCGTTTGAAAGGATTATGAGATTTTTCTTTCTGCCTATGAGGTAGATGTGGTTATTCTCAATGTAACCGAGGTCACCTGTGTGGAGGTAGCCGTCTTCGGTAAATGTTTCTGCAGTGCGCTCGGGCTTCTTATAGTAACCGAGCATAACAGACGGACCCTTGACCTGAATCTCACCGTCAACAACTCGTACTTCATCAACACCGGTAAGCACACCGTTGGAATAGATATTATCTTCTGAGAAGTCGGAGGTTGTGATTCGCGGACTGCATTCACTCATACCGTAGCCCTGACGTGCAACAATACCGTAATTTTTAAAGTCATCAATGAGTGCACCGCTTAAGAAAGCACTACCTGCAATAAGTCTTGTGAAGTTTTTACCAACAACTCTTTCAGCAGCCTCACGGCGTGAAATATCAGGATTCTTTTTTTCTATAATTTTGATTTTTGTAAGAAGCGACTTGCATAACAACGGAACAATTCTGATTGTTGTCGGCTGGAAAGCAAGGAAATTCTTATAAAGATTAAGAAGTGAACCGTTCAGACAGACTGTTGCACCATCATAAAGAATCTTAAGCACGTCACAAGCGTAGCAGAAAACGTGGTGCATCGGCAGAAGGGAAAGTGTAACCTCAGCGTCTCTTGACTTGAATGTATCATAACAAGAATTAGCTGTAAGATTTGAGTTAGAAAGCATAACGCCCTTTCTCTCACCTGTTGTACCTGATGTGTAGATGATAAGTGCGCAGGAGCCGGGGTCAATTTCAACATCTGAAAGTGAAGCGTATTCGGAATCTGATGAATAAGTTTTGAAAACATTATCAAACCAATGCCAGTCTCCGAGAGAAACAATCTGTCGAAGGCCATTGTAACGCTCACTGATTTCTTTTGCTTTTTCACTGAAAGCTTCTTCGCAGAAAAGCATCTCGATATCAGCATCTTCAAAAAGCATACAAGCCTCATCCACACTGATGTCGGGAGCAAACGGAACAACAACATTACCGCTGCATATCATACCTGTAAGACACGCAACATACTCATAATTGGTGTTACCGATAAAAGCAATGTGCATTTTTTCTTTTTCGATTGTCTTGATGTATCTGCTAACTGCATAGCAATCTTCTCTGAACTCGTTAAAGCTCTTAGTAAACATCTCATCGCCGCGGAAGAAACGGCAAAAATCTTTATCACCGTAATTTTCAGCAGCAAAATCAACAAGTGCCTTGATTGTCGGAATATTCTTACCCATATGTATATTCTCCTTATTTTGTAAATAGCACTACTACCCTGTTTAACATTACGATGTTAATATTAAGACAAAATAAAGGTGATGTCAAGGACAAAACTCTACATTGTGTTGCATATCTCAGTTTTTAAAGTCCTTTTGTTGATTTTTAGCGTATTTTCATTGTTTTCAAGCATAAGAAGACGGTCTCGTTTCTTATATTATTTATATTTTGCAATATTTATCTGAACCTCCATATCGCAAATATAAAGTCAAGTGCAGAACACTATTTTTTTTGCTACATAAAATGTAATGGAGAATTGTTTGCAAAATTCTCCCTGAAAATTTATATATTGTTAATATATAAAACCGATAAAAAGATTGCAAGTGGAGGAAATTTGATGTATAATACTAAAGTTAATAGTGGAATAGTCTCGTTTGGAGGAAAACTATATGGAAGCTTATCTGGATAACAGCGCAACAACCCCTCTTTGCAAGGAAGCAGTTGATAAGATAAATTTTGCCCTTACATCGTGTTGGGGTAATCCGTCTTCCCTGCATTCAAACGGTATTGCCGCATCGGAACTGCTCGAAAGTTCACGTAATGTTATTGCAGGTAAACTTGCGTGTGAGCCCGATGAAATCGTCTTCACCTCTGGCGGTACCGAAAGCAACAATATCGCTATCCTCGGTGCTGCAAATGCACTCAGACGCCGCGGCAGCAGAATCATCACAACATCGGTTGAGCATCCGAGCGTTGAGGAACCCGTCAAGTATCTTGAGGGTCAGGGCTTTGATGTTATCAGACTGCGCGTAGGCGAGAACGGTCTTATCGATGAGCGTCAGCTTTATGCTGCAACAAACCCATCGGTTGTGCTTATCAGCATAATGTGTGTCAACAATGAAGTCGGCACAATCCAACCCGTTGAGTTTGCAAAACGTGCCGCTGTACACGCAGGAGCAAACGCACTCATTCATTGCGATGCGGTACAGGCTTTCGGCAAGATGCAGTTAAAGCCCTACAATATGGGCGTTGACCTGATGAGCATAAGCTCACACAAAATCCACGGACCCAAGGGTGCAGGTGCACTGTTTATCAAAAAAGGAACACGACTTGCTCCGCACGTACTCGGCGGTCTGCAGGAAAACAAGTTCCGTCCCGGTACCGAACCGATGCCTGCGATTGCAGGTTTCGCGGCAGCTGCAGAGGCTATGCCCGACTATACCAAGGGTCTTGAACACGCACAGATACTGCGCGACTATTTTGTAAAAAATGTCTCCGCGATGGAGAACGTTAAAATAAATTCGCCCGCAAACGCTATGCCGTATATCACAAACATTTCCGTTCTCGGCATCCCGTCAGAGGTTATGCTCAACTATCTTTCCAATATGGGAATTTACGTTTCGAGCGGTTCTGCTTGTGCAAAGGGTAACAAGAGCCGTGTGCTCAAGGCTATGAACCTTTCGGACGACAGAATAAACAGCGCATTGCGTATAAGCATTTCCCGATTCACCACAAAAGAGGAAATTGACTACCTGCTTTACGGCATTGCAAACGCACAGAAAACAATGAGAAGAATGAAATAAAACCAGAGGTTTCTTAAAATGAAGGAAATTATTTTGCTTAAAAACGGTGAGCTTGCCCTCAAGGGTCTTAACCGTCACACATTTGAAAATCAGCTCGTAAAAAATATGAAGTTCAGACTTCACGACCTGGGAAAAATCCGTTATGTTCAGTCGCAGTCAACAATTATGGTTGAGCCGATTGATGAGCGTGTTGACCTTGATGAAGCTTTCCGCAGACTTAAAACAATCTTCGGTATTGCAGGTCTTTCCCGTTGTGCGGCAGTTGAAAAGGATATGGAGGCTATACTGCCTGCTGCCTGCGAGTATCTTCGTGAAGAGCTTCTGCTTGCAAAAACCTTTAAAGTTGAAGCAAAGCGTTCAGATAAAAAATTCCCGTTCAACTCCCCTGAAATCTGCAGGGAAGTCGGCGGTATGATACTTTCAAAATATCACCACCTTAAGGTTGACGTGCATAATCCTGATTTAATTGTCAATGTTGAGGTTAGAGATAATTACGCTTACATTCACGGTAATCAGCAGAAGGGCGCAGGCGGTATGCCTGTCGGCTCAGCCGGACAGGCTGCTATCCTTATTTCAGGTGGTATCGACAGTCCCGTTGCTGCGTGGATGATGGCAAAGCGCGGACTTCGTCTTTATGCTATCCACTTTGCTTCTCCCCCGTACACAAGCCAGCGTGCAGAAATGAAAGTTCATTCTCTTCTGCGTCAGGTTTCAAAGTACAGCGGCAGCATTCCGCTTTGTGTTGTGCCTTTCACACACATTCAGGAAGAAATCAAGGACAATTGTCACGAAGATCTTTTCACAATCATTATGCGTCGCTTTATGATGCGTTGCGCTGAAAGAATTGCGAAGGATCAGGGCTGCGGTGCACTTATCACGGGTGAAAGCGTCGGTCAGGTTGCAAGTCAGACAATGCAGGCAATTGCTTGTACCGAAGCTGTTGTTGAGGAGTTACCGCTCTTCCGTCCGCTCATCGGTATGGACAAGGACGAGGTTATTGAAATCTCACGCAAAATTGACACATTCGAAACTTCAATCCTTCCCTACGAGGACTGCTGTACGGTATTCACTCCGAAACACCCGAAAACACGTCCGCAAGTGAAGTTTGTTGAAGAAGCTGAAAGTGTACTCGACGTTGAAGGCCTTATTGAAGAGGCACTCGGTAATTTAAAATTCATTAACATCGAATAAGGGTGAAAACTTTTGAAAACTTGTGAAATCATCAGTGTAGGTACAGAACTTCTGCTCGGCGATATTCTCAACACCGACGCACAGTTCCTCAGTCAGGAACTTGCAAAGCTCGGCTTCGGTGTATTGCATCAGAGTGTGGTCGGTGACAATCATGACCGTCTGCTCAGTGCACTCGGTCAGGCTGCCGAAAGAAGTGACATCATCATTCTTTCAGGCGGACTTGGTCCAACTCCCGATGACCTGACAAAAGAGGTTGCGTGTGAGTTCTTCCAAAAAGAGCTTGTCCTTCATGAAGAAAGTCTTACACGAATGACAAAATATTTCACAAACAAGGGTCTTGAAATGCCCGAAAGCAATAAAAAACAGGCAATGCTTCCCGAAGACTGTGTTGTGTTCACAAACAACAACGGTACTGCACCGGGTCTGGGAATGGAAAAAGACGGAAAGCACATCCTTCTTCTCCCCGGCCCTCCGAGAGAACTCAAGCCGATGTTCCTTGAAAGTGCCGTCCCGTACCTTAAGCAGTTTTCGGACAAGGTTATTATTTCACACAACATCCGCACATTCGGAATCGGTGAATCTGCAATGTCGCAGGAGGTTGAGAATTTACTCGAAAACGAAAATCCCACAGTTGCCCCATATGCAAAAGACGGTGAAGCTCTCCTTCGTGTCACTGCAATGGCAGACAATGAGGAAGAAGCAGAAAAGCTTTGCCAACCTGTTATTGAGGAAATCAGAAACCGTATCGGTGAGTATATCTACGGTATCGATTACACCTGCATTGAAGAAGCGGTTGTTGAATTGCTCCGTGAAAAAGGACTTAAACTCGCAACTGCTGAATCCTGTACAGGCGGTCTTATCGGTAAAAGAATCACCAACATTTCAGGTGCATCTGCCGTTTTTGACTGCGGTATAATTTCTTATTCCAACGATATAAAACACAGAATCCTCGGTGTAAACGAGGATGACCTTAAAAAATACGGTGCTGTCAGCGAACAGGTAGCAAAACAGATGGCAACAGGTGTGCTTAAGCTCAGCGGTGCAGACGTTGCGGTTTCCGTTACAGGAATTGCAGGTCCGACAAGTGACGGCACAAACAAGCCTGTCGGTCTGAGCTATATCGCACTCGCAGACAAAGACAATGTATGGGTCAGAGAACTGAATACAGGCAGGACTGACCGTGACTATAACAGATTTGTAAACGCTTCCAATGCACTCAATATGGTAAGAGTTTATTTGAACAAGAGGTGAAAACTATGGCTGAAAATAACAAAAAGGATTTAAACCTTGATTTTTCAGAAAACACTTTCAACTACTATCCTGACTTTGATTCTCTGGAAACGGAGATGTCTGTCAGTGTACAGAAGCCTGCAGAGGTTTCCGCTGCACAGCAGTTTGAAGAAATAAAAGAAGTTCCTGCTCCTGTCGAGGTAGCAGACGAACAACCCGAAGAAAAGAAAGCAAAGAAGAGTCCCCTCTTTGCTGTGCTTTGCGCTGTTATGTGCGTAGCTATCGTTGCTTGTTCAATTTTTTCTGTTTTCAGCATCGGCAGTTTTCTCAACTCTTCTTCAGAAGAGCCTGCACAGACACCCGATACAAACACAAACACAGGCTACAATCCGTACACAACCATGGTACCTCGATACAAGACAACTGAGTATCCTGCAGGTATTTCTCAGCAGCTCGTCAAGGCATATTCTGTCAACAACGATGTTGTCGGCTGGCTTCACATTCCCGGCACTAACGTAAACACACCGATTGTACAGTCAAAGGATAACAATTATTATCTCAGATACAATTTCTACGGTACAAACACAAAGTACGGTACAGCTTATATCGACTACAGATGCAAGAAAAACACACTCAGCACAAACACCGTTATCTACGGTCACAATATGCCGTCAGGTACACACTTCTACGACGTTCACCGTTACGAGGATATTGAGTGGTATAAGCAGCATCCCGTAATCACATACACCACTCTTAACGGAACATATACATTCCTTGTTTACACAGCATTCTACTCAACAGGCAGTATTAAAAATAACGGCGGATATTTCTTCAATTACATCTATCCGAATATGGGCCCTGTAAGTATGGCAGGTTATGTTGAACAGATTAAACAGCGTGCTATTTACACTACAGGTATTGACCTTAAGTCAAGCGACCGTGTGATTACACTTTCAACATGTACACATTCACTCGATGCCGCTTGCGGTATGGATATCGACGGCAGACTTGTTGTTGTCGGCAGACTTCTTCGTGCAGGCGAAAGTACAGATGTTGACACTTCAAAGGCAAAGGCAAATCCGAACTACCGTCGTCCGCAGATCTGGTACGACAAGAAGGGCAAGAAAAACCCCTACGCAAACTCAGTTACATGGCAGCCCTCACAGAAATAATTTTTCCGGAAGGATGGAGAACTTATGGCAGAAACTAAAAAGCGTAATAACAGTAATCCGGACATAGCTTCGGCTGTTATTCCTGCCGAGTTAACCGAAAACAATAATCTTGAAGAATACATTCAGCCTAGCAGTCTTGAATTACTCAAGGCTCGTTACGGTGCAATTGAAGAAGACGAGGACATCCGCAACGAAGGTTTTGAACTTGCTCCGAAAGCAGGTCTTATAAAAAAGCAGCGTCCTGAAAGCGGAGTTTACGGTTATTTTGCAGGTCCCGTGAATCCGAAGGACGAAATCCGAACGGATGTTGACTCCCCTCTTTCAAAGGTTTTTGACGAAACACGCAGTAACTTTGATTCAGACACTGTGACTTTCAGTGACATCAGCTTTGAGCAGAAGAAAAAGGATGCCGAGGTAAAAGCAGAAAAAGCATCCGAAGAGGTTGAGGCACCGAAGAAACGACGCTCAACAAAAAAAGCCGAAGATACTGCAGAAATTGAAGAAAAACCGAAGCGTACTCGCATAACGAAGAAAGCAGAAGAAACTGCTGAGGTTGAAGAAAAGCCGAAGCGTACTCGCACAACGAAGAAGGCAGAAGAAACTGCTGAGGTTGAAGAGAAGCCAAAGCGTACTCGTACAACGAAGAAGACAGAAGAAACTGCGGAAGTTGAAGAAAAGCCCAAGCGTACTCGCACAACGAAGAAGGCAGAAGAAACTGCGGAAGTTGAAGAAAAGCCAAAACGCACACGCTCGACAAAGAAGCTTGTGGAGCTTGTAGAAGAAATAACCCCCGAGCTTCCCGTGGAAGAGAAGACAGAGGAAGAAACACCTCCGCGCGTTATAAACAACCGTTACGGGTTTGATACACATACACGTGTAATTTACGTTGACGAAAGTGCAGACGACGGAATCAAGCGCAACACTGAAGAAGAACTTACATCGTTTTTTGAACCCGAAAGTAATAAAAAGAAAAGGGGGCTGTTTGCATGGTTACAAAGAAAGAAGTAAAAAAATCAGTGACCGAACTTACAAGAAAAATCATCCTAGGTATTGCAATCATCATACTTGTCGGCACATCAGCTTACCTTATCAATACATTCATTGTTGAGCCGATAAAGCATCACCAGAACGGTGACGACACAACTGTCACAGACGAGGATAACACCAACACAACCAAGCTTGACGGCAGTGACCTGGTAATTCAGTCAAAGTACAGCGCTTTAATGAAAATCAATCCTGACTTTGTCGGCAAGCTTTACATCGAGGCAATTGAAGAAACAGGCTACAATGTTGTTCAGGCAGAAGACAACAACAAGTATCTCAACCTCGGCTTCAAGGGTGAAACAACACGTTACGGTACTCTTTTTGTGGACTACCGCAACAATATCAAAGAATTCAACACCAACACTATCATTTACGGTCACAATATGCGTGACGGATCACAGCTCGGGTCACTTACCATCTACGAGGATATCGAAAACTACAAGGCATATCCCACAATCGAGTTTAATACAATTTATTCTAACTACAAATGGAAGGTATTTGCCGCTTTTGTTTCCAACGGTGAAAAGGCTCAGGACAACGGCTACGCTTTCCCGTACCTGACAACAAACTTCCCGTCAGAAAGAAGCTTCCTCCAATTCATTGACGAGGTAAAGTCACGTTCTTACTACACCAATGATGCGGTTGATATCAAATCAGGCGATAAGATTCTTACTCTTTCAACCTGCGACACTGTCTTCGAAGACGCTCGTTTTGTTGTTATGGCAAGACTCGTCCGTGACGGTGAAAGTGCAGAGGTTGACACATCAAAGGCTAAAGTCAATGAAAATCAGAGATTCCCTCAGGCATGGTACGATGCCAAGGGTAAAAAGAATCCCTTTAAAAACGCAGATAATTTTACTATAGATTAAGAGGTACACTATGGATGTAAAACTTTTTTCCCTGTGCAAACAGGAAATACCTGAAGTTGAGTCAGGCAAAAAAGCAATTCTTGAATGTGCGAAAAGTTTCTTCCCAGAAAGTGAAGGCTTTGCCGCATTTACATCACAGAAAAGAATGTTGCTTGCAGTTTCACAGAGCCTTCGTGCTGCTGACGTTGTAATTGTTGCAGTACAGGGCAATATGTACAACGCTACAAAAAGACTTCTGACTGCTGCACTCGACCTTAAAACAACACGCAAGGCTGAGGTTGCAAAAGAACTCCGCCCCCTGGTTGAAAAAGGCAGAATCAAGCAGAATGTTTTTGATGCGAATATCCGTTTCCCTCAGGGTTCGGAAATTATGCCGACCGAAAGCTATCTTCATTGCGGATTTACCCTTACTGCAGGAGGTCAGCACATAATTTATCTGCCTATTGAAGCTCCGAGAGCAGATGAGGTTGTGCTCGGTTCACTTTACGACTTCCTTGCTGAAATATGTGAAGATGACTGCAGTGCTGCACTCGAATCAAGACATACCCGACTTATCGAAAAGGTTGCGGAAAAGCTCGATGAAGCATCTGTAAAGGTTGCTTTTTCAGGCGAAAAAATCACAAAACATATCAGTAAGTTTTCCTCGGACAGAAGCTGCTTTGTATGTGACGAAAACGAGAAAAGCTACAGCTATCTTACAAATGACGAAATCATCAGCGTGGTACGTAACCTGCGCGAAGACAAGAACACAGACCTCGGTGTTGTGTTTTCCGATATTATCGAGGATGAAAATGCAGAGCGTTGCATTATGGTTGCAATCGCCGATGAAAACGGAACAAGCACAATGAAAATCTACGAGGAAAAAGATGAATCCTACGACAGTTTTGTTGCAGCTTGTACAGACAAGGTTATGCTGACACTTTGCAATTTTGAAAAGCTGTCTGCAACCGCCGACGAAGAAATTGCCACTAAAGCAGACAAAAAGCTCCGCAACAACCTTTTCAAAATCACATCGGGTGTTGTCGGTGCTTCGGCAGTAATCAGTCTTATTATGGCTCTTATTATGAAATAGGGAGGAGAATTTATGAAACGTATTTTCTCATTAATCCTCGCACTTTGCCTTACATTCAGCGTATGCATATGTGCACAGGCAAAGGCGCTCGGTGACGTTAACGGTAACGGTAAAGTCGATTCTACAGACGCACTTACTGTTCTGCAGTTTGTCGTAAGCAAGGTTAAAACCATCGACAAGGACACGGCAGACGTCAACCTCGACACAAAAATCAATTCAACCGACGCACTTATGATTCTGCAGATAAGCGTTGGTCTTGCCGAAACATCGGAGTACAAGGTTATTGTAAAGCTTAATGCAAAAGTCGGCAGTGAAAGCTACAACTCAAAAGATGTTATCCCTGTAAAAGCGGGTGACACCGTTTATGTAACGCTTTCAATGGCAAATAATTTCTACACGGGCACAACAAACGCACAGCTTTATTACAACAACAGCATTTTCTCATCTGCACCGAGTGCAAAATTCAACACAGACGGCATACTCTATGAGGCTTGCGGTAAGCAGACTTGCACCTTTACCGATTGGGATAAGGTGGCAACACAGAACAAGGAACGTTGTTGGCCGGATTACAGTGAGTCAAAGCTTAAGGAATTCAAAAAGAATCACAAGTTCCTTCGCGTTACGATGACTCCTAATGCGATGGTAACAAATGACGTTCCGAAATCAATTAACGAAGAGCTTGTTACAATTGAATTCAAGGTAAGCACTTCCGCAAAGAAAGGTACGACAGGACAGATTATTATTCCTGTCGAGTCCAAAAGAACAAGAACATTTGAGGGTTACCTGATGTGTTCCGTATACTCCTCTGCCAACATCAAGGATACAAACAGTCCTTATGTTGAGGGTCTCAGCTACGACTGTACAAACGCAGTTCTCAATTTCAAAGTAGTTTAAAACAGATTTTCTTTGTTGACATTAAGAGATAAATTTGTTTTAATAGATAATGAAAAAACTCAAGGAGGTTTTTATTATGAAGTCATTAAAAAAGATTTTGTGTGTTGCTTTGAGCGTTATGATGCTTATGCAGTTCGCAATAATCGGTGTTTCTGCAGCAGAAGCAGATTACACAATCGTTAACCCGTACAACGAGGTTATCTGGAACGGTGCAGATGCATGGGGTGCTTACAAGGGCACAGTCCATTCACACACCACTTACAGTGATGCTGAGGATACTCTCCCTGTTATGGTTAAAGAGTATTACAATCAGGATTACGATTTCCTCGCAATAACTGACCACGGTATCACAGGTGTAGATTGGGACAAAGCTCCTGATACACAGCTTCTTTATACATATCAGTGGCTTATCGACAACCCGTATGAGCACCTCACAACTGAGGAATATAACGCAATCAAAGACGGTTCTTATGCTCTTTACAACGGCACTGTAAGAGGCAAAGGTCTCCTCCCCATCCTTGGAGGAAATGAGTTCAACCACTTCTCACTTACAAAGAATCACGTTAACGGCTTCTTCCTTCCCGGTACAACAGGCAGCGGTTATGCAGGTGCTGAAAACGAGAAGGGCTTTGAGCAGGTTATCAAGTACATCGAAGAAAATGGCGGTATTTCACACATCAATCACCCCGGTGACTGGCTTAACTCCAACGCCAACCCTGATGTTGTAAACGATCCGTACTACATCAGCTTCTTCGGTGACCTTATGCTCAAGTACGATTCATGCCTCGGTATGGAAGTTTTCAACGAGAGAAATGGCACAACAGGCTATGACAGAATCCTTTGGGACAATCTTCTTATGTACTGTCTCCCCTACGGCAAGAACGTTATCGGTTACAGTAACACCGATGCTCATTGGTGCAGCACTGTTGACTCATCATTCAGCGTCTTTATGATGGAAGAAAACACTGTTGACAACGTTAAAAAGACAATGCAGAACGGTGCATTCTTTATGATTACAAGAAAGCTCCGTCCTAACAACTGGATCGGTCCTGACAAGGAAATCGATGTTATGAACCAGGGTCTTCCCTATCCGATGTTCACAAACATCGCTGTTGACGGTCACAAGGTTTCTGTTAATGCAAAGGATTGCGACACAATCAAGTGGATTGCAAACGGCAAGATTATTGCTGAAACAACGGGAACTGCATCAACTCTTGACCTTGACACAATTGAAGGTTCAGAGAACTTCCAGTATGTAAGAGCTGAGCTTTACGGTGAAGGCGGTATGTGTCTTACACAGGCTTTTGTTATCGACAACGGTGCAGAAAAGCTTGAGTTTGTTGAAGAAGAACCGACATTTGCTGAAAAGTTTGTAACATGGTTCAAGGGCACAAAGCTCTGGGCTATCATCGGCGAAATCATCAACGCATTTTAATTAGTTATAAATAGATATAACCCCGACACACAGTGTGTCGGGGTTATGTTTTTACGCCGTTATAATTCCTTGATTTATAAATACGGTTGCAATTGCAAAGTAGATAACAAGAGTGAGTGCGTCAACGATTGTTGTAATCATCGGACCTGCCATGAGTGCGGGGTCAAGACGCATAAACTTTGCAAGAATCGGAAGTGAGCAACCGATTGCCTTTGCTACTATAACTGCACACGCCATTGCAAGTGAAACAACAATAAATGTGCTGCTTTCAATTTCACTGCCCGTTATAAGCTTTGTCAGCCACATTCTGCCGTAGTTGGCAACAGCAAGAACAAGACCGCAGAGAAGTGCAACTCGGATTTCTTTCCACAATACACGGAAGTAATCACGAATCTGAATATCACCGAGTGCAAGACCACGGATGATAAGTGTCGATGTCTGGTTACCGCAGTTACCGCCCGTACCCATAATCATCGGGATAGCTGCCGTAAGTCCGACAACGAGCGAGAGCTTACCCTCAAAGCCTTCGATAATCTGACTGGTGAAGGTTGCGAGGAACATAAGAACAAGAAGCCAGAGAATACGGTTTTTGAACATTGCGAAAACGCCTGTTTTAAGGTATTCATCTTCTGAAGGCAAAAGAGATGCCATCTTTTCAAAGTCTTCGGTGGTCTCTTCTTCGATAACGTCCACGATGTCGTCGATTGTGATGATACCGACAAGACGGCTTTCTTTATCCACAACGGGCACTGAAAGCAAGTCGTATTTCTTCGCGATGTTTGCAACCTCTTCCTGGTCATCCATCGTATTAACGAAGATGAGCTGTTCGTCATCGTACATTATTTCTTTGACCAGAGTATCTTCAGGTGTCACGATAAGTCGTCTTAAAGGCACCGTACCGACAAGTTTACGCTTGCCGTCTGTACAGTAGCAGGTGTAAATTGTCTCTTTATCAAGCGCCGTTGCACGGATCTGTGCGATCGCCTGTTTTACTGTATAGGTTTCAGGGAAAGAAACCATTTCGATTGTCATAATGCTGCCTGCAGAGTTTTCGGGATACTGCAGGAATCTGTTGATAAGATTTCTCGTTTCACTGTCTGCCTGTGCAAGAACACGGGTTACCACGTTTGCGGGAACTTCTTCAAGAAAGTCAACCGCGTCGTCGATGAACATATCCTCAACAAGAGAAGCAAGCTCCTTGTTGGTAATTGCTGAAACGATGTTACTCTGAATTTCGCTGTCAAGATAAGAAAAAACATCAGCCGACGACTGCTTTGGTAACAAACGGAACAGACGAACCTGTTGCTCCTCGGACTCAAACTCCTCCATCAAGGAAGCAATGTCAACGACGTTCATTTCGCCGAGCATTTCTTTGATTGCCGAGAATTTGTTGTTAGCCAGCATCCTGCTGATGATTTCAACCATTGTTTCCATTTGAACACACCCCTTTTCAGCGGCAAAGCTCCGACCGCAGGTGTGTCAGTGATTAGTCCGTGAAAACTGACGTACCTACGGCGATGATTTCGCCACTTATTCTGTTATTAGTTAGATAAGTAATGAATCGTTGCCCGTAACTACTGTCGCTACTCACGAAAAATTCACCTCTCAAATTATTATTGACACTTTATTTTAAACCCATAAAAAAGACTTGTCAACCCTCAAATTTAATTTTTTGCCAAGAAAAAACGCACTCGTATGAGTGCGTTTTAACTTCTTGTATTTTTTTAGAATGCCATTGCATTTTTGCAGGTCCACTTACCGCTGATTGAACCAACTGTGATGTTGATGCCAAGTGCCTTTGCCTGAGCATTGGCAACTGTAAGCGGCATTTCAACAACTACGTTGTTAACTCTGCCCTGTGCGTCGATTGTAGCAGTAAGTGTTGTGCCGGGATAATTGAATGTACAACTGTTGATTTTAACTGCTGCACCGAAGTCGATAACATTGATATCAAGCGGCCAAGCACATGATGCGTTATACTTTGCAACACCTGTATGTGAGCAGGATTCCTGATTAAGAACAATCACAAGCTTGTAGCCGTTGCCGTTTTTGGAAGCTGTAATGCTTCTTACAGCGCCATCATAGAGGTTAGCCGGAAGCATAAACTGATTGATTGCCGTACCGTCAGATGCCTTACCGTTTGTGAAGCTCTTTGTCTGCGGAACGTCATTTTTCTTTGTATTGTTTGCAATAATATTGTTTGCAAAGTCGTCTGCATTGAGTCCTGCTGAACCGATATCGATACCTGAAACAGAAACATCAACATGCTCTGTCTTAGTAGCGTTTACTCTTGCCTGTGAGTAAGACTTTTTGAGAGCGTTGTTATAATAAGCAATAAGCTGTGACTTTGAATAGCTGAGGGGATTTTCAGCGTTCTGCACGGGAGTCTGCACCTGTGCTCCGCCCTGCTGATTCTGTGTGGGCTGATTTGTGTTGCCACCATCGGGAGTTACGGGAGTCTGCACCTGTGTTCCGCCCTGCTGATCAACTGTGCCGTCAGGATTTACGACATTGCCGCCCTGATTATTTCCGCTCTGTACGCCGTCGTTCTGCACTGCAGAGTTGTTATCCTTGATAATCGGCATAACATTGCTTGTTACCTTATTGATTGAAAAGTTTATTGTACAGCAAACAATCATTACTGCAAGAAGTGATGAAATAATGATTGTAAAAGTTTTCCAAGATTTATTCATAACCGTTCTCCTTATAAATATACTTCTGCTATTTTAACACAAAACGCACTCAAATGCCATAGTTTTTTAAAATATTTTTATACACCTATTGAGGAATAAGTTACCGTTGTCTTTGATGCTCCCGTAACTCCTGCGCCCTCTAGCTTGACGAGTGTAACACCCGCAAGGTTAAACCGCTGAGTAAAGGAAACCTCCAGAGACTGCAGACTCGAATCCTTTGCATTGATTGTTGCCTTGATTTTAATGTCAGATGCAGTAACACTGACGGATGCTGCCGAAGAGTTAAAATCTGTAAGAGCCTTGTTGACACTTTCAACAGAAAGGTAGTCGTTACTCATTTTGCTCAGGTGACCTGATTTCTCTGACGGACTGCTTTCGTTCGGAAACTCTGCAGTCAGGATGATTGTTCCGTCACCCTGCTGTGCTGTTATAGACGATATATCGTTGACAGTGTATCCGCTCTGCGGAAAATTGGCAGCGAAAGTATCACGCGATGTGTTGTAATTATATTCAATTGAAACATCTTTCTGCCCAAAAATTGATCGGAATGCCTCAGCTGCATTTGAGGCTGTCGAAAGTGTACCTACGTTGACCGAATCAACTTTGCAAACCGTTCTCTTTGTGTAGCGGTAGCAATAAAGCTCAACATACTCGATTGCAGCATTGAGCATGTCTGTAAGTTCACCCTTGTCAGTCGGTATTCCGACAATCTCCACGGGTGCCTGCGTTGTGCTTTTTCTCGTTATCGGCTCATCACCGTCGGGGGTTTCGGGAGTGTCCTTCCCGCACGAAACAAGCGAAAAAACAGTCACCGCAACCATTAAAAGCGATATGAAATTGAGAACACTTTTTTTCATATTATCACCGATAATAAGATTAACTTATAACGGCTGATTTGTCAAGTGTTGTCCTTGCTTATCGGATGGCGGATAAGCAGTCTTGAAAGCGTTTTGGCATTGAACGGAATAAGCGGATACATATATCCTCTACCCGTTACGGTTTTTGTAAAAAACATCTGTAAAAATACAATAACTACACCTGCAATGAATCCCCACAGGTTAAATATTGCAGTAAGAACGAGAATGAATATGCGTGAAAGCTTGAACGCGTAGCCGAGTTCAAAACTTGGCTGTGCAAAGTTCGCAATGGCAACAAACGCCATAAACAGCACAACCTCGGACGAAAACAGCTTTGCCGTTACAGCAAGGTCACCGAGGACAAGCGCACCGATTACGCTGAAAGAGTTGCTAAGTGCGTTGGGTGTATTGAGTGACGCGAGTTTAAGCGTATCTATCACCACTTCGATTATCAGAAGCTGTACGATAATCGGGATGGTATAATATTCCTTGACTGTTATAAAGCTCAGCCTTTCGGGAATCCACTGCGGGTTGCTGATAAGCAAAAACCACGTAGGTGAAAGAAGCAGCGCCAGACCGAAAATGATTGCACGGATAAAACGCAGGTATGTGCCGACTATGGGAGGGAAATAATAGTCATTGGTATCCTGCAGAAATTCAAAAAAGCTCGTCGGCACTATCATCGCCGCAGGAGAGTTGTCCACAAGAACAATGATACTGCCCTCCGCTATACAGGCTGCCGCCGAATCAGGTCTTTCTGTGTAACGCACCTTGGGAAACGGATTGAATATCTGTTTTTTGATAAAACATTCTATCAGACTTTCCTGGCTCATATTGAGTGTGTTGACATCTATCTGACTGATTTTTTTGCGTATTTTATTTACATTTTTCATATCCACTTTGCTCTCGAGGTAACAAAGAGCAATATCCGTGCGTGAACGTTTTCCCACCTCGTGAACCTCCATTATGAGGTCACGGTCACGTATACGACGACGGATGAGTGCTGTGTTAATAAGCAGTGCTTCAACAAATCCGTCGTGTGCGCCGCGAAGCACTTTATCGTTATCAGGTTCTGTAACCGAGCGTCGCGGATAGTTACGGGTTTTGATAAGAAAGCCTGTACTGAAGCCGTCAACAAGCATCAGAATCGCGCCCGAATACACAACCTTTGCGATTGTATTTATATCCGAGCTGATGTCCATTTCGATGTATGAAACCACACTCTGAACAAACTCTTCAGGCGAAATATTCTTTGAAAACTGTCGTGGTGTGCTCATCATAAAATTCAGCACACGCTCAGCTATTTCGTTGTTTACAAAACCGTCAACATAATACAGTTTTGCTTCACGGTCGGCAACCAGAAATCGTGTGCCTACAACATCAAAGTTTTTATCTACCCTGAAATACTCGTTGAGCATTTTTTCGTTATCATAAAAGTTATCCGAAAATAACACTTTATCCTGCATAAGCATACCTCATTTTTGAAAATGATTACTAAAGTATTATTTTCGGATTTTTAAGAAATATTACCTGTATCTTTCGTAAAGGTCAACAATTGCGTTCCATGTTACCGGACCAACCTGACCTGTAGGCTCAAGTCCGTTAAGGCGTTGCACCGCCTCAACTGCCGCTTTTGTTCTCGGTCCGTAGTCGCCGTCAACCGTAACAGACGGCACCGCCCTGTTGTTTCGTGCAATAACCTGTAAAAAGTTCTGCAGTTGTCGTACAACGTTACCCTTTGCGCCTGTGGTGACGAAATAACCTGGATAAATCAGGTTGGCGTAATTCTTGTATCTCGGCGGTAAAGTGTTCACAATGCCGTCATACGCATCCTGAAGTGTATTCCAGGTACCTCTGCCGACAATTCCGTCAACCGTAAGGCCGTAAAGCTTCTGAAAGGTAAGAACTGCATCATAAGTCTCCTGACCGAAAACACCGTCAACCTTAATCACAGGCAGATTCGGATTAAAAAATCCGATAAAAGCAAGGTAGTATTGCAATGCACGGACTGGCACACCTCTGTCTCCTCTGCGAAGCACACGCGAAAACTGACGTTCAACATCGCTCAGAGACAAACCCTCGGAATAAAGGTCCGAAAGACCTTTGACTCCGTTATAAATATACTTGATTTTGTACCAGGTGTTCTTGCCGACAATTCCGTCCTGTGCAAGATTGAAAATGCTCTGAAAGCGCCTAACCGCCGCCTGAGTGTCCTCTTCAAAAATTCCGTTCGGATTATCAATCCGCGGTATGGACGGGTAATTCTGCCTGATACGGTTGAGCTGACGCTGAATATCGCTCACTTCTTCACCGACACTTCCAAGTCGGAGAGCTGTTCCCGGATATGACGGGATATTTGCCGAGATGGGTGCATTTTTAACAAGATTGATGTCGTTGCCGTAAAAATTCTGCAGAATCTGAAAAGGTGTTCTGCCTCTTTCTGCAAGAGGTACAGTACCCCACTGAGACAGTCCGGGACAATCCGAACCTGCACAGTACTGTGCAAAAAACGGTTGCACCTGACCTTGTCTTACGATATAGTCGTTAAAAATCTCGTCGACAATACGGCTGATGTTTTCAAAAATATCCCTGTTTTTGACAAACGCCTGATCGTATTGCGTGGAGTTTGTTATATCAAAATTGTAACCGCGCGAACGGTAATATTCAGTATATACTCGGTTGAGTGCATAGCTTATCTGCGCATAAATGTTAGCTCGGATTGCATTCTCGGGCCAGGTGGGATAAATCTCACTCGAGGCAACGTTCTTGATATAATCAGGGAAAGACACCCTGATGTTTTCAGCTTGTGCGTCAGGTCTGCCGAGGTGAACCGTGATAAACTCGGGAATTGTCGGAGTATCTGCAGGTGCCATCAGCTCTCACCTCCGTAAAGTGTTATCGGCTCGTTCGGGACAACTGTCTGTATCGGCTCACCATTGCTTCTGCTTAATGGTACAAGCTCTACAGGCTGAATTGATTTAACTGAATCAAAAACAGGTATTCCGTTAAAAACGGCGGGAGAATACTCTGCCCTGTTCACACGCAGTCCGTAAACTGCAAAAGGCTCGACGGTATTGTTTTCATCAAAAGAAAGCGAGCCGTCAGGCGCAGGCAAGCTGATATTATCCACCACTCCGTCCTCGTCCGTCAGTCCGCTGAAAACCTCACGCTCACCGTCGGCAAGGTCCACAAAAACGCGTATGTTTGCGTTGCTGACAGGAAAGGTTTGGTCGGCAGAAAAAACCTGCACCCTGAGAAGTCCTCTGGATTGATTGTTGTTTAAAAAATCGTCATAATCCCTGAAAGGCACACGTGCGGTTATCACTGCCTGAGGCTCCTGCGGCTGAGTATCCTCCACTGTGGTGACCGGAGCCTGAGCCATAACAGTTGTTACCTCCCTGTACGGTATTTCTTCGGGCACGGTATGTATAACACTTTGTGCTGACATTTCAATAAGTTCTCTGCGATATTTTTCGATTATATCATCAAAATTGTGCATCAAAAAACCTCCTTCGCTTCATACTATGCGAAGGAGGCTGATTTTGTTATTTTTTCTTTGAGTTGCTCTGGCCGTATCCGTAACCGTAGCCGTAATTTCCGTATCTGCCATACCTGCCGTATCTGCCGTACTTACCGTACTTGCCGTATCTTGAACCGTATCTGCCGGTCTTTATTGTAGACTCGGTATCAGCATTGAAGATACAACCGACAATTTCTGCACCGTTTGAATCGATGTCTTCAACAGACATACGGATTCTTGCAAACGGAGAATTGTCTTCGCGTACAACGATGATTGCAGCATCTGCAAAGCCTGCAATAATTGACGCGTCAGTAACAACACTTGCAGGAGCAGTGTCGATGATGATATAGTCAAACTCTTCTCGTATACCCTGTATAATCTCTTCCGTACTCTTCATAGAAAGAAGCTCGGCGGGATTTGAAACCGGCTTACGGTCTGCAAGGACATAAAGGTTGAACGACTTGACAAGCTTGATTGCATCTGTGATACTTGCTTCTTCCTTGATAACATTTGCAAGGCCGTAACCTGCTTCGGGAAGCGAAAGAATCTTGGAGACTGAAGGGTTTCTCAGGTCAGCATCAATAAGGAGAACTGACTTGCCGTTTTCTGCAAGAGAAAGAGCAACGTTTGCAGAAACAGTTGTTTTACCTTCGTTCTCACAGGCACTTGTAACAAGATAAACCTTGTTGCCTGTTCTTGCGGAATTATTTTCAATCTTTGTACGGATTGCCTTATAGGTTTCAATAAACGAGAAACCGATTTTTCTATCTGCGATAAGAAGTCCTTTTGTTGTTTTATTTTTATTGGTAACAAACTGAACCGAACCGAGAACAGGAATGTGAAGCTTCTCGCTGAGTTCGTCCGCACTCTTTACTGTGTCTCTGATAATGAAGATTATAAGAACGAATACACAATAAACAAGCACACCGAAAACTGCACTGATTGTAGCAATAACAAGTGTTGAGCGATCAACCTCAGGCTGTGTCGCCTTGATTGGAGTTTCGCAGACATTGAGCTGAGCATTCGGATAAATCTGCTCAACAACATCAGCATAAACATCAACAACTGCTTTGGCAATGTTATAAGAAACATCCGGACTTTCAGTCTTTACATAAAGCTCAATTGCGTTGGTAGATGCAACTGTTTCGACACTTATGCTTTTGTCAATAAAGTCGTAAGTAAGGTTTCCCGGGCAAGCCTCACGAACTGCATCCTTGAGCACTCGACCTGAAAGAATGTACTTAAACGTATTGGTAATGTTAATCTGTGCAGAAACTGCAGAGTTCTCAACTGTTTCATTTTCAGCAAGAGTGTTGACAATGAAAGAAATCTCTGAAATATAAGTTTCTTTACTTGTAAGCTTACCTACAACACCGCCGAGAAGACCGCATACAACTGCGATTGCAACAATTATCCACAGCTTTTTGGAAAGCTCTACAAGATAACCGATGATATTGAGTTCAAATCCTTTTTGTTTTGTTGAACTATCGTAATTATTCAAAGTAATTCCTCCGTTCTCTATTCGTTAACAACATTGTTTTTAATATACTGATATTTTCTGCCGTCCATTTCACCGACATAGGTTGCCGTATACGCAAGGGCTATAACAACATGGGGCATTTTTGAGTTATAGGTAACAAGTCCTGTTTCAAGCACCATAAGAAGTATCATAAAGCAAAGAAACATAAGACTCATTCTGCTTTTGTTTACAAATGCACCTTTGATAAGTCTGATTATTATTGTGAAATACAGTGAGTAATATATACCAAAACCTATAATACCGAGTTCACTCAAAATCTGCCAATAATTGTTATGGCTGTAAACACCGTTAAGGTCGTAGAATTCATCAATAATCTTTGCAAAGTTACCCATTCCCTTGCCCCAGATCGGTGATTCTGAGAACAACTCCTGTGCAAGCTGAATGTAATAAGATCGCATATAAAGACTGTTATCAACCTTTTGTGATCTGTTATCAAACCAGAATTCAAGCATCGATTCCAGTCGTTTTCCGATTGCATTATAAGCATTTTCGTCCGTGAAAATATAGAAAACTATCAATGCTGCAAGCGTACATACAAGGATAATGTTGAAGAAATAGTTTTTCTTATAAACTGACAAAACAACAAACATCAACGGTCCTGCCACTGCGGCAAAGATTCCCTTTCTTGAACCTGAAAGAACAATAAATACAATAAAAATAACAACTAATAGTAGATATCTTTTTTTGCCCTTGGAATAAAACTCGTAAAAAGCCATAAGTTCAGCGCAGAAAACAAGGAACGCAACACCGTTTTTGTTTGATCCGCTGAAATATGATCCGATAAGACCCTTTGACCATTCAGAAACCGGTACAGCCGTAAGCTCCAATCCGACAATTATCGACATTGACAAAATATAAAGCTTGATTATCCGTTCAAGGTCTTCAGGCGTATCAACATAAATTGAAATTGACGTTATCATCGCTACGATAACAACCATTCGCAAAAAATAGCCTGCCATATCGGTATCAATATAAAATGACCATAGACTGGATAATGCCGAGTATGCCGTAAAAATCGTATACCATGCTGTATTATACGGGATAATAACACGCTTATCCCTTCGTCCTATCCAGAGAAGCATTGCCGCGAACAGCATCATTATACCCGTTGCCGTACCGATAAACTTGACATTCTGAAAAGCAAACAATGTAACCGTATTCAGAACAAAACATATTTCATAGATAATTCGTGCCGTGCTCTCTTTATTCTCACTCTGAACACGGAGAACACCATTTTTAAAAGAAACCATACCGTCACCCTAACCGCAGATTTCTGCTGCAAAATGAGTGTAATTTTTTTCTGCATCAAAATTATCTTCCCAGAAAGTGCGTGAATTATTTCGCATAATTTCTCTTTCACTTTTTGAAGAAAGGATAATTTCTTTTATTTTTTCTGCAAACTCTTCATCTGAAAAATCTGCAGGTATAAGCATTCCGTTGTACCCGTCCTTAACAATTTCACCCACACCGCCGACATCCGTCGCAATCACAGGGATGGAATACGACATCGCTTCCATCATAGAGACGGGCAGACCTTCCGTTGTGCTGACATTTACAAAAAGGTCAATTTTTTCCGTTCGGTAGAATTCCTTGACTTTCTCATTGGGAACTCTGCCCAGAAGATCAGTTTTCATAAAAGACAGTTTACTGTCACAGATATTACGAACGGTTTCAAACGTGCCGCCGTCACCAATGTGTGTCCACCTGATTTTACCGAGATTCTCTTTTTCAAGTAGTGATAGTGCAGATGCAATTCTGTCCACTCTTTTAAGAGGAATCATCCTTGAACAGGACACGATATGAAAACAGTCATCATTCATCTGAGTTTTGCCGTCATCCAAAGTTCCGAGATATCTGTGGCTGATTTTATGACTGTATTCGGGATAACTTTCAGCAATATACTTTTCACCATTGATTGAACAGGGATAAAGCATATCGAATTTTTCAAGAAGAAATCTTCTTTTAGGAATATAATTTACAGGTTGTGCTTCCCTGTAAACATCGTGGCCGTGTGCACGGGAGACAAGCTTTATCTTTTTGCATTGAGGTAAAATTTTATCATAAATTTTACCTGCAACAAGTGCTGCAACAAAAAACCAATAGCTGTAAACCGTGACACTGTCATACTGACTGAAGTCATATTTATTGATTATATCTTCGCAAAGGGCAAATTCACGCTCACCCCTTGCAGCGAAATACTCATAAAAAAGTCTGTGCTTAAAGCTCTGCTTCGCTTCGTCTTCCACATTGGCAGACGGATTTAAAGAAGCAAAAATACCCTTAAGCAACGAAACGGCTCTGTGGAGTTTCTTAGAGGTTGATGTAACATTGTAACAATCAAAGTTATCCGGAACCTGTCGTGTCAGAGGAGTATTTTTCTCCGGACTGATTGCAAGAACGATAACCTTTTCAAACTGTTTGGAAAGAAAAGGTGCTTCAGATTCAAGAAATGCTTCATCAACGGAAAACGGATACATTCCCGTAACAAGTATCAGACAACTACCCATACTTCCGTTCCCTCCACAATAAACACATACACATAATTGTAACACTTTTATTCCAAAAAGTCTACATTTCAGCGCAAACTTTGTCGGATAAAATATTATTTTGTGCCCATATCCTTTACAACTTCTTTGTAGTGGTTGCCCTTATGTTCAAAATTGCGATAGACATTGTAACTCGGTGCGGCAGGTGAAAGAAGGCAGGTCTTACCCTTTGCAGTAAACTTGTATGCAGCTTCAACTGCTTCTTCCATTGTTTCAACCGCAACAACGTTCTTTTTTGTACCGCTTTCTGCAAGTGCGTTACAGATTTTTGTACCTGTTTCGGGCATTCCGATGATGTTGTTTATCGGACACTCATCAAGATATGTTATAAAATCGTCGTAAGTAATTCCACGGTCAAGACCGCCGAAAATAAGCGTATCAATGTTACCGAGAGCATCAACTGCGCACTCAACAGCATGAGGAATTGTAGCTATACTGTCGTTGTAGAAGGAAATACCCTTGTATTCACCGACAGGCTCCATTCTGTGCGGAATACCTGTAAACTTTTCTACCCCGCGTCTAACTGCATCGTCATCAGCACCGAAGAGTCGCGCAACTGCCTGAGCAAAGAAAATATCCTGGTGGCAGTGCTTACCGATAAGTCTTGAATTGATAGAGGTAAGACTCTGTTCAAAATCATTCTTCGGTTCTGCGCTGACTGCAATTTTTTCACTCTTATACTGTGAAAAATCAATCAGACCGTCAACATTCTGGTCAGCGTTATATATAAGATAATTCTCCTCAGTCTGGTGACTGACGATATTGAGCTTTGCATTGATGTAACCGCGGTAACCGTCATAATGGTCAAGATGCTCTTCATAAATGTTTGTAAAAACAGCTACATCAGGTGATGTGCGGCAGAATTCAAGCTGATGGCAGGACATTTCAATAACTGCAACCTTGCCGTCACACTCGTCAATGATGTCAAAAACAGGCACACCGATATTACCCACAAGGTAAGCGTCACAACCTGCCTCACTGACAAGATTGTAAATGAGTGTTGAAGTTGTAGTTTTGCCCTTTGTACCCGTAATACCGATTTTTTTACACGGCGCATACTGAAGGAACAAATCCACCTGACAAGTGATAAGCACATCCTCGGGAATTTCGATATTTACAATCGGTACACCGGGAGTTTTGATAACGATTTCGTAATCAAAAACCTTATCCATATATCCGTCACCCGTGAGGAGAGTTACGTTTTCATCCTCAAGTGCAATCTCTTTTTTGTCTGCGATTGCAATCGGCTTCTCGGGGAAATATTTTCTGATGTAATTATATGTTGACACGCCTTCCCTACCGAAGCCGAGAATGACGATATTTTTGTCACTTAAAAAATCAATTAAAGCGTTGCACATAATGATGCATCTCCGTTAATTCAGATTAAAATTCACATTCTGCATTACAGCGCTGTGTACGGATAAGTGAGCCCTTTTCAACTGCTCCGTTTTCAGCTCCGCACCACGGGCAATAGATATGGTCCATCGGCGCAGAAAGGTCCGTTGAAAGGGGTATGTTTGTATCACGCACAACCTCAAAGCGTTTGTAACAGCAATCACATTGTTTTTTCATTATTATTCAACTCCAAAAAAAGGACGGTTATGCCGTCCTTTTATGTATGATAGGTTTTATCTGTTTGTACCGAAAAGGCTCTGACGCGCCTTGCGGATTTCAGCGATATTTGAAGAAAGAACCTCGTCGCTGTTTCTCATAATATTTTCAACAAATTCTGTTGCGCTGCTGCGGATTTCTGTTGCCCATCTGTCAGCCTTTGTTTTGATATCGTTAGCCTGATTATTAGCATCGATAATGAGTGAATCAGCTTCCTTACGTGCATTTGTAAGCATCTTTTCCGCCTCTGCAGCTGCCTGTGCTCTTACACGGTCTGCATACTCATGTGCAGCACGTGAAATTTCAGAAGTCTCTACCATATGACGAGCCTGCTCTGATGCAGCTTCAACCGTTGCATTTGCATTTGTTTCCGCTGTTGCAACGATATTTGCAGCCTTATCTTTTGCATCAGCAATAATAGTGTCAGCCTCTGTCTGTGCAGATGAAACGATAGAAGAAGCCTCGTTATTAGCCTTTGTGATAAGGTTATTGTGATGTGCCACAACTTCCTTTGCCTTTTCAATTTCGATCGGCAAATCGTGACGAATATCCTCTACGCACATTCTGATTGTCTCTGCATCAACTGCAACCTTGTTATAAAGAGGAATTTTGCTGCCTGTTTCTAAAGTGTCTTCAATCTTATTAAGTAAACCCTGAATATTCATCGCTCTGTCATCCTTTCTTCTTTATACCTTTAACAATATCTTCATATACCTCAGGAGGTACGAACTTCGAAACATCTCCGCCAAGCTCACATACCTGCTTGACGATGCTTGAGGAAAGATACATATAATCGGCACCTGCAGTCATAAACACTGTTTCAAACTCGGGATTAAGCTCCTTGTTGGTAAGTGCCTGCTGAAACTCGTGTTCAAAATCAGAAACCGCACGCAAACCCTTGACAATGGCATTTGCATTCTTATCTTTTGCATATTCCGCAAGCAGACCGTCGTAATAATCAACACGGACATTCGGAATATCCTTGACACAACGGCTTATGAGTTCCACTCTTTCTTCGTGAGTAAAACAGCCGACGGGCTTTTTGTGGTTAATCATAACAACGACGATAACCTCGTCAAAAAGCTTTGCAGCTCGTTTGATTACGCTGAGGTGACCGTTGGTTATCGGATCAAAGCTGCCCGGATAGATAACACGTGTCATTCTTCAACCACCCCTTCATTCAGTCTGTAAACAGACACTGCAAGCTTACCGTACTTGTAGTTACGGTAAAGGGAGAACTTACCTGCCGTTTCGGGCATTTCCTCACCGTAGGGATGCTCACAGATAATCACACCACCGTCATTTACAACCTCTGCCGCTAACGGAAGTGCCTTCTGCAAAAGTCCGTTTGAATACGGCGGATCCATAAAAATTATATCAAACTTCTTTCTGCTGTTGCGCAGAAAAGTGAGTGCATCGCTCTGAAGAACTGCAGAATTCTTATGAAGTCCCGTTGTAAGGAGGTTGGACTTGATTACACTTACTGCGTCCTTGCTCAGATCCGTGAACGTTGCGTACGCTGCACCTCGACTGAGTGCCTCGATACCAAGCTGTCCCGAACCTGCAAAAAGGTCAAGCACCTCTCTGCCCTCAATTTCAAATTGTATTATACTGAAAATTGCTTCCTTAACTCTGTCGGTTGTCGGACGTACATCCTCGCCCTCAAGAGTTTTAAGAACCCGACCTCTCGCCAAACCTGTTATTACTCGCACAGTCAAAGCTCCCATCCTATAAATTTACTTTTACATACATTATTATTATCACATTTTGGGCGGTGTATTGTCAATATTTTTTCTGAAATAATCAAAAACTTTTTGCGCAGTTGAACGGTTAATTCCCTCTGCTTTACAAAGTTCGTCAATACTCGCCTCTTTTATTGCGGAAACAGTCTTAAAATGTTTAAGCAACGCCTTGCTTTTTTTCTCTCCGACACCCTCAATTTTTGTAAGGGTCGCATTAAACATCGACTTTTTATGCTTCTGATGATGATAAGCAACCGAGTAACGGTGCACCTCTTCCTGAATTGTGGAAATGAGAGTGAAAGCCTGACGTTTGGAATTGATCGCAATCTCTCCGCCGTCGAATGCAATGGCACGTGTACGGTGCTTGTTATCCTTTACCATACCGTAAACAGGGATATCAAACCCAAAAGCCCTTATTATAGGCAATACGGCATTGACCTGACCGATACCGCCGTCAAGCAGAATCAGGTCGGGCAGAATACCGAAGCCTTCTTCTGTTTCTTTTTCTTCCTCGTAACGGTTAAGGCGACGGGAAATCACCTCTGCCATTGACGCATAGTCGTCCTGACCTGAAAAGCCCTTGATTGAAAATCTTCGATAATTTTTCTTGTACGGTAAGCCATTTTTGAAAACAACCATACCTGCAACATTGTCACTGCCTGCAGTGTGCGAGATATCGTAAGACTCAATAAATACGGGCGGCTTAGGAAGATTCAGAAGCCTTGCAAGTTCATCGAGTGCAGCGGTTGTCTTGCCGCTTCTGCCCATTGACAGTGCGAGCTTCTGCGACGCATTATTACGGCACATAGTGATAAGCTCCAGCTGTCTGCCTCTTTGCGGAATATTTATCTCCACTTTTTTACCTGCAAGTTCACTCAGCCATTCGGTAAGCAGTTCGGTATCCGTCACCTCTCCGTCAACAGTAACATATTTCGGCACATTGCGTCCCATTGAATAAAAGCGTGTAATAAGCTCGTGCCTTGTTTCGGGAAGTGAGTCAATTTCGTTAAAAATAAACCATTCATTGTCACGCAGTCTGCCGTCCGAAAAACGAAGAACGGAGAGGCAATATTTATCCTCAGACTGTGCAATTGCAAAAACATCCTGTTCCTTGACGGATGAACCTGCAACCTTTTGTTTTTCATTTACTTTTTTAATTGAATTTATACGGTCACGCAGTTTTGCTGCTTTTTCAAATTCGAGATTTTCAGCAGCATCTTCCATTTCTTTTGTCAATTCTGCTACGATTTTTGAACTGTCGCCCTGCAGGAATTTAACCGCAGAATTAACAGCCTCGTTATAATCCTCGCAGGTGATTTTTCCGGCACAGGGTGCAGAGCATTGCTTGATAAAATAATTAAGGCAAGGTCTTCCTTTGCCGATTTCACGCGGAAAACTTTTGTTGCAGTGCGGAAGCATAAAAATCTTCAACGCTTCATCCACTGATGAAGTGACGCTGAATGAACTTGTGTATGGTCCGATATAACGGGCATTGTCATTTCCCTTCTGCTTGACCGCACTGATTTTAGGCCAATCGCCTTTTGTTATCCTTATGTAAGAATAACCTTTATCGTCCTTTAAAAGAATGTTATATTTCGGGGAATACTGTTTGATAAGTGAACATTCGAGGACAAGTGCTTCAAACTCACTGTCGGTTAAAATATAGTCAAAATCGTTGACATTTTCAACCATACGGCGCACCTTGACGGAATGAGTATTCTGTGAGCCGAAATACTGACTGACACGGTTTTTGAGCGCCTTTGCTTTGCCGACGTAGATAATTTTACCCTTATCGTTTTTCATAAGATATACACCGGGTGTTTTCGGAAGCGCCATTGCTTTTTTACGTAAATCAGCAAGTTGCATATCAAGTCCTCCTTTCAGATAATTACTAAAAAAGAAAAGGTTGCCGATGCGTGGCAACCTTTAAAAAACAGAATTAAATTATACAGCGAAACCTGAATTTACAAGCTTAACAAGTTCTTCAACAGCCTGCTCCTCGTCGGGACCTGCTGCGATAACCTTGATTGTTGTACCACCATCGATACCCAATGAAAGTACACCGAGCAAACTCTTTGCATTTGCACGACGCTCTTCTTTCTCGATCCAGATAGATGATTTGAAGCAATTTGCCTTCTGAATAAAGAATGTAGCAGGACGAGCGCTCAAGCCAACCTGATTCTGTACTGTAACTTCTTTTTCAAACATAACTTATATCTCCCAATCCAATTAAATTCAAAGCATATCAGTTTACCACTTGTTAATTATTATATCACAAAACTTTACATCGTCAACAAATAAACTTCACTTTAAAAATAATTCGGCTTGTAGTCCAAACTTGCACTTTTTATAAACCTATTGTTTGTGCAGATTAACTATGGGGTATGCAACATTTTAATGCAGAATGACTATTGTTTACTCGCAGTTTTTCAGACTTTCCAAAAATTGCTTGTCTTTTTTGTCTAATTCTGCCGTCTCAAGCAAATCAGGACGTCGCTCATACGTACGTTTGAGTGACTGCTCTCTTCTCCACTTGTTGATGTTTGCGTGATGCCCCGACAAAAGTACATCGGGTACTTTTTTACCGTGCCATTCATAAGGTCTTGTATACTGAGGATACTCAAGAAGCGAGTTATAATGACTCTCCTCCTCAAATGCGGCATCCTCGGCAAGTACACCCGGAAGCATACGCGAAATGCTGTCCGCAAGGACAAGTGCCGGTAATTCTCCGCCCGTCAGCACATAGTCTCCGATTGAAATCTCCTCGTCGACAATCTCCTCGATAACACGCTCGTCAATGCCTTCGTAGTGGCCACAGAGAATGGCAATATTGTCGAGCTTAGAAAGCTCTTTTACCCTCTCCTGAGTAAGAATTTTACCCTGCGGAGACATATAGATAAGGTGCGGTCGCTTACCGAGTTTTTCGGTCAATGCAGTAAAGCAATCATAAATCGGATCAACCTGCATCAGCATACCGAGACCACCGCCGTAAGTTGCGTCATCAACACGGCGATGCTTATCTTTTGAATATTCCCTGATGTTGGTGCAGTTGATTTCAACAAGTCCGCTTTCTCGCGATCTGCCGATTATGCTTTCACCAAGCACACTTTCACACATTTCGGGAAAGAGAGTTAAAATGTCAATTCTCATCGTCAAAAATTCCTCTCAAAGGCTTGATTTCAACACGGTTTGCTGCCACATCGACATTAATAACAACATCGGGAATTGCAGGAATAAGATACTCCTTGCCATCCTTTGCGATGTGCCACACATCATTAGCACCTGTTTCACTTACATCTGACAATGTGCCGTAGCACACACTGCCGTCATCCGCGTCAAAAACGTCACAACCGATAAGCTCAGAGACAAAATACGAGCCCTTTGCAATCTTTGCATCGTCACGCTTTATAAAAAGAACACGGTTACGCATAGCAGATGCGGCCTCAACGGTATCAATGCCGTCAAGTTTTAAAATGACGACATTACCGTGCGGTCTTGCAGAAATAACCTTGACACTTTTCTCTCCACTATTATCATAGTACAAAGTTTTGAATTGTTTCATAAATTCGGGACCGTCTGCCCACGGATTTACACGCATTTCACCGCGTACACCGTGAGTGCCGACAATCTGTCCTACTTCAAGAAATTCTTTAATCATAAAATCACCTGAATTTCAAAAAGGGTCGCAAAAAGCGACCCTCTTCGTTTAGCTTAGTCAATTTCAACAGAGATTTTCTGCTCACTGCGGTTAGCAGCTGAACGCATAACTATTCTGATAGCTTTTGCGATTCTGCCCTGCTTACCGATAACACGTCCCATATCATCGGGAGCTACGTGAAGATGATAAACGATTACGCCATCCTCATCCGGCTCGTCAACAACAACGGAAACTGCGTCGGG
>JAZROM010000082.1:0-2404 GCA_045648745.1 Acutalibacteraceae bacterium
GAAGGATACATCACTCCGTGTGTCCTTATTATCGTATTTGTAGCAATCTTTTCTATAATCTTCACTTACTCTGCTTCTGTTTCCAAAGTGAAACTTATGAGAGAAAACACAAAGGTTGTGCTTGACAGTTTTGTAACTCAAAATTCAACTGAAATATATAACAGTATCAAGCAAGGTAACGACTACACCGAAGTAATTGATGCAGAGGAATTTCGCACATCGTTAATCTCATTTTGCACATTGGAAATAGATAACGGAATGCTATATAGTATAGATGCAGACGGACAAGAGTTGTTTCACATATCGGAACCGACACTCGGTTTTCGTGAAGCAAATGAACTTGAACTTGTTGTAAATTACACCATTACAGTACCGATGTGGTTTGCAGGAAATGAGTTCCCGGCTGTGAGCATCCCAATAGAGGTAACATCTATATTAACCGAGAAATTCTAAATCATAGGAGGAAACAAAAATGATGATTTTAACAAGTAACCCTAACAAAAAGGGAAACAAAAACAACAAAATTATTGCGGCTCTCATTGTCGGCATAATCGCAGTATCAATCCTTATTGCTGTGATTATCGGTAACTTTGTAAAGAATGACACAGAGGAAACGACAACAGTTCCGACAACGGAAATTGAGGAAACAATCGGTGATGTTGTCATTGATGATGACATCACAGAAAACACCGATACTTCGGAAACCACAACCGAAAAAGGTGTTGAGATTATCAAACTTGAAGAGCCTGAAACAACAAAACCTACTACACAGAAGCCCACACAGCAGACAACGGTAAAACCTGCTGAACCCGTAACACAGGGCAATCCTGCAGGCGTATCACAGGGTAACAATCACGAAATTATTGATAGCGGTAGTGATAGTGTAAAAGAGTACAGTTGTGGTAAGAAAGGACATCATTGTGACAGTAAGGAAACACACGATTTCATTGTGAGTCTTGAAAGCAAAGGTTGTCCACACTGCGGTTCACACTCTTGTAAGAGCTTCTACACTTATGATGAATGGGGAAATGCTTGTTATGACCCCACTAAATGTGAAAGCTATAATGCAAAGAGTGACCCTTGCGAATACTGTCAGGAGTGTGGCAAAAAGGTAGGTACAGGTTCAGGTAGCACTTGTGTAAGATTTACAGTAGATACCAAGTGTCCTGAATGTGGTAAGTCAGTAAAAGGAAAAACTTGTCATTCACATTAATGAATAATCTACCAAAGGCTCGGCGTAAAAGTCGAGCTTTTATTTTTTTATGAAAGGAAGATGATTATTATTAAAAAGATAATTTCAATTCTTCTTGTTCTTTGTACTTTACTGTCGGCAATACCGTATTCCGCATTTGCCCTTTCATGGGATGGTAGTTCCGCAGGTGGAAGTACCAATGCGGTTAATGGTAGTTCAACGGGTTATGTTATCCGTTCAACAAGCGACTCAGCTTGTGTTGTCGGTTATCGTTTCTCGGCGGTTAATTCATCGGGTGGGATGAAAGTTACGAAAGTTATTGATGTTTACAGAAACACATCAAACGGTGACAATGCCTATTCGACTTCCGCAAAGTTTTCAACAAAGTACAACAAGAAACAGATAATTACAAATAAAAATGCAAAATTAACTACAACTTATAATCAGACAAACTGTTATAAGGAAAAAGATATGGGATTTACTACTACACTTCCTAATCCAAGTGGTGTAGAAACTTGGCAGAGCTATGAAGCCAATATTAATAAGGTGCTTTCAAAACTCGGTGTCGGTAGTGTTTCCAACATGGTCTATGGCGATAAGGTTGTTATTGAACCTCTGTTTGATGTTTGTCTTGCAGGTGAATATCAGGCATTGACAGTTTCAGAAATGGCTTATTGCGGTCGAAGTGTATTGGGCGGTTCAAGTACAGGTGGCACAAGTGACGGAACCTCAAAAACTTGGGGATTCATTTCAAGTTACACAAACCGTATATGGCCCAATAAACTTTATACCCCTGATGGACAGGGATTATGGACAGCTGCAAGTGCAATCGGCAGTTCTTCTAAAGCAACTTTTGAAAACATCTTAACTAAAGGTTATGGTGCCGGTATTGCATACAATGAAACCACAAACAAGACTTACACTATTAAGTTTAACGGCAATGGCAGCACAAGTGGTTCAATGTCGAACCTTTCAATGACCTATGGTGTTGCAAAGAATCTTACTGCTAACGCCTTCAGCA
Organism: Acutalibacteraceae bacterium; assembly: GCA_045648745.1. Lineage (GTDB taxonomy): Bacteria > Bacillota > Clostridia > Oscillospirales > Acutalibacteraceae > CAG-488. Next base: position 2,214 of record JAZROM010000082.1, read on the forward strand.
AAACGGGTAATGCTTTTGTTAAATGGAATACAAAAGCTGATGGTTCAGGTACAAGTTACACAAATAAGCAGAGCGTTAAAAATCTTACGTCAACTCAGGGCGGAACAGTAAATCTGTATGCACAGTGGGACCCTTATAATCTCAAAGTATATTACCATGCAAATGGTGGCTCAATCAGTTCTGATAAATAC
>JAZROM010000083.1:0-39400 GCA_045648745.1 Acutalibacteraceae bacterium
ACCAATTATGCGGATGTAGCTCATCTGGTAGAGCGCCACCTTGCCAAGGTGGAGGTAGCGAGTTCGAGCCTCGTCATCCGCTCCATATAAGCACTACGGTGCTTTTTACATAGTGAGGTTAAACTCACGCTTTAATACGGCGCCATAGCCAAGTGGTAAGGCACGAGTCTGCAAAACTCTGATTCCCCAGTTCAAATCTGGGTGGCGCCTCCAAAAAACAAAGGACTTCTTACGAAGTCCTTTGTTTTTTTTCATTGCGAAAGCGATGGTATATCATCAACAATGGCAAAATGCCATTGTTGTATCTCATCAGTCCATAGGACTGTATATCATTACGCTTTAGCGTGTATTAAAATAGCTTTCGCAATGATGATATACAAAACTGCGTTTTGATGATATGCATTCCTTACGGAATTGATGATATACAATGCTTCGCATTGATTTTTTATAGTTGATATGATATAATTTTAAAAAAGGGTTGGAGTGGTTAAAGATGAAGAAAAAAGTGTTGATTATCATATTTGTTTTATGTGTTATATTTTCAGCGGGTTCAGCAATTTATGATAAAATAGCAGATACTGAATTAACTTTCGAAGAAAAAGTTTTAGAGGTAATGAATGACGATGAAATGTCCGGAACAGAATATGTTGATAATATTATTTATTTAACGGAAGTTGAGGGTGGTTATTTTTGTGTTGCCACTGCATCCTCAGATGAAACTGTTCACTTTGGTTACCTCAGACAGGAAAATGAAAAATTGGAGCTTGCAGGTAAAAGCTTTTCGAGTGTAGCAATGATAGTGAATAATGATGACCCAACGATTTTTTTAAGAACAAGCATATTAAATTTCAGTGAAAAAGATTATTATTACGGATGCTATCAACATAAGGAAGATATAAATTTAACAGTAGATGGAGTTAATTTAGAGATTCATAATTTTGAATTGAACTATAATGGCAAAGAATATAATATGGATTTCTGGTTTGTTTGTTCTGAAGATGAACCGCTTATTACTTTGGTGCAATTATAAACAATGTCCAATTTTTCTATGTGGTTCTAAAATGAGACGTACTGCCAAAGCCCCAAGGACGAAAGTTCTTGGGGCTTACTTCTTACCTATTACCTCTTCACTCTTACCTCAAAAATTCTTGGGGCTTTGGTAAGTAATAAGTAATAGGTAATAGGTAATAAGGAATAAGTATTTTGCAAGGCTCCACCTTGATTGTTGCCCTTCGGCAAACGGATTGACTTTATTAGTTTGTTGTTATACAATAAATACGAGGTGTTACTAATGAGTAAAATCATAGCAGGTGAAAATCAAACTAAAAGTCTTATATTGAAAAAAATAGTTGACGGTTGCATTATTGCTTTAATATGTCTGTTTGTTTTAACTATTTATGAGGATGCCTGGACTATTGAACATATAAAAGAAAATATGTTTGCTATTCATTTTGATATGTTCGGCATTTATTATCTTTTGGCATTTGTTTTATTTTTTTATGTAGTTCCTAATTTTTATGAATTTATCAGCAATAAAAGAATATTGTACCGATACTCTGACGAAAAGCAAATTCCGACTAAATTTGCTAGATTTTTAAGAATTGTTTTGATATCAGTTATCGTTGTTTTATTATCAGTTCTGTTTATCGATAAGTATTCAAGGGTTGAGTTTTATAATGACGGTAGTATTATTGAGTATAACAGACAAAATCAAGTTGTTAATGAATATAACAAAAGTGATATTGAATTTATAGAGATAAGAACAAATCATAGTTTAGGAAGACAAACTAGTTATTGGACCGAAGCAATTATCTGTTTGACAGAAAAAAGATTTTCTTTGACAGAGGAGGATTATATTGCACCCGATAATTATGTTACTAATTATGAAACCGAGCGAAGTTTATATGGACTCAAAAAGATAATAGAGAATTTTCCTGATATAATTAAAATTAATTCGGAAAATATAGACACTCTGTTACATGTTGAATGGGTTAATTATACTAAAGAGCAAGCAAAGGAATTGTGTGAAATATTTGAGGTTGATTTTGAGGAAACGATGATTTGGTTGGAAGAAGAATGGGATATTGTTCTTGAAGATAAAAATGTATAATTAAAAGAATTTATTATGGTTCTAAAGTGAGACGTACAGCCAAAAATCGACGAATTTCAACAAGAAGTTCGTCGATTTTATTTTTTTACTTCTTCACTATTCACTAATCTTTTGGTCGATTTTCGGGAAGTAATAAGTAAGAAGTAAGAGTGAATAAGTGTGGGCTGGACACCCGCACCCGATTGTAATTTCTTATAAGATATGGTAAAATTATTTCGAATAATAAAATTTTGTCGCAAGGAGATTTTTATATGAGTAAATATTTTAAACATACCCCTGCGGTTTTTGCGGTTGACAAACACTATCAGATTATGATGCCCTGCGAAAAATCCTGCTTTTTCTTTGTTAAGGTTGGCGATAAATTTTATTATGACGAATCAAACGGAATTATGTGTTCAAGGAATAAAATACACAAAGTTGAAGTTCCTGCTGATGAGCTTGATAAAGCCAAAGAATATACGGTTTGTATCCGACCTATCATCATAAGAAAAGCGTACTTTTCAAAAACGAAAAAGGTGCTTGAAAAAACATATAAATTTTATCCTATCCCCGAAAATAACATCAGAGCATATCATATCGCCGATGCTCACAACAATATCAAAGAACCGATAAAAGCTGCAGAAACTTTTGGCAACATTGATTTTCTGATTTTAAACGGCGATGTTATCGAGGACAGCAGTAACCCTGCAAATTTTATGAACATATACGTAATTTGTGCCCGTTTAACAAAAGGTGAAAAACCTATAATCTTCTCAAGGGGCAACCACGATTTAAGGGGTAATTTTGCCGAGAAGTTTGCGGACTATACACCTACTCATCTGGGCAACACGTATTATAGCTTCCGCCTCGGCAATATCTGGGGAATTCTGCTTGACTGCGGTGAAGACAAGAGCGATGATCACGCAGAATACGGCCACACCGTTGCCTGCCATGTTTTCAGAGAGCGTCAGACCGATTTCCTCAAAAATATAATCGAAAACAAGGAAAGCGAATACGAAGCAGACGGAGTCAAACACAAGCTCGTCATCTCCCACAACGCTTTTGTTCACAGATATCATTCTCCGTTTGACATTGAGCAGGATATTTTTGCCGAATGGTCAAAGCTTCTCAGAGAAAATGTAAAGCCTGAAGTTATGATTTGCGGCCATGCGCACGAGCTAAATATCTATTATCCTGAAAACAGCTCTTGGAACACCAACGGCAGCATCTGCCCCGTCGTGATCGGCAGTACAATTAAAAAGAAAAAGCCTGTTTATTTTGCAGGTTGCGGTTATGTTTTTAATGATGAAAATATTGAAATTGTTTTCACAGACAGCAACGGTGAAACGTTAAGAAAAGAACAATTGCACCTTGGAAATAAATCATTATAAACTTTGTCAGAGAAATTTTAATTTGTCTGTATCTTAGTAAGTGTCATTCTGAGGCAAAGCCGAAGAATCTTTATTTGCTTTTTAAGATCCTTCGCGTTGCTCAGGATGACAGGTGAATTTTAATTTATCGAATGATAATGGCGGTTCAAAAGCGAGTTATATTATTGAAAAGAGAAGTAAGCTAAAATTATATGCACCCCAAAAGCCGGACACTTTTGGAGGTGCATATAATTTTACAGTTATTTTTGAATGTTTATCAATAATCCTTAAGCCCCTCTGATTCACGGCTGATTCTGTTAATCAGGTTCTTGAAAAATCTTATAATTTTCTCAATAAAATTCTCGCCATCGTATTCAGCGTCCTCACCGTCTGCGCCGTAGCAGCCGATGTTGTTGCCCGTTATTTCATTGCCGAAAATATCGGTTGTCAGGTCGTTACCCTCAACTTCAATTCCCTTGCCGATAAGCGGTGAGTCTGTCGAGAGCATAAAGCTTTCAAGCGATGTCAAATCATTGCCGACAAATCCCGGGACAGTGTTTTTTGAAAACAGGTCGCAAAACGGATTTACGGTGTTATAGTAGCAGTTGCTTGCAAAAACATTGCCGTCACGGAAATAATCCGCCACATCACAAACCACAACGTAGCCGTCGGCAGGCACGATAATGTTGTTCGCAATAACCGAATCATACATATCTATCATATAAAAATCGGCACAGTTGACTATTGTGTTGTTGTAAAATTTAAGTCCGTGTTCGCCCGGATTTGCCGAAAGTCTGCTTCTTCCGCCGTTGTCATTGACTGACAGACAGTAGCGCACCGTGTTGTTCTTGTGGCCGCTGTGGAATGGACAGTTGCAGATAAAGCGCATATTGTCGTGGGAATAGATATACTGATATGTGCAGTTATGCGAATAGGAATCAAAATCAACAGCCATACCGTCGCCGACATTTTTCTGACCTGCAATTTCGCAGTATTGAATTGTGCTGTTTACGCTTCCCCAGAACCACATTGCGGCAGTGTAATAAAGGATATCGCCGTTTTCGTTTGTTCCGGGCCCCTGGCAACAGTTGATAGCGCGGCAGTTTGTAACCAGTGCACCGTCACACATACCGACAAGAACCGCTTCAGCATCCATTTCGTGCAAATAACAGCCCTCGATGAGCAAACCTTCGTTGAACACGGGGTCAATATCCTCTTCGTTTTCGCACCACCACTCCTGCTTATCGTTCCACGAGCCCCAAATTATAAAGCCGTTGCCGCAGTTATAAACCTCACAGTTTTTAATCGTCAGGTCATTTACGGCATATCTCGACCTTGCAGGCAAGCCCTTGACCATAACCGCCGCTCTTGCACCTGATGCACCGTTTGAAAAATCGTCACGGCTGGTTACTCTGTAGTTCTGCATATCGGTGAAATAAACATTGTCAATAACAATGCCTTTGCTCGTCTTTTCAAGTGTATCAATCCATATTCCGCCGCCGTTGGGTGCTTTGAAATGCAGGTCAGATACAGTTACGTATGAGCAATCGAAAAGCCGCATTATCTCGGTATTTTCTTCCGTTTTAAGTATTGCCCTTTCTCCCTCACCGTAAGAGGAAATAACAATCGGGTTGTCCTTTGTGCCGCTGCAGGTAAGCGTTACGACACAGTCGTATTCACCCCCGTTTTTAAAAAGAAAATGGGTACCTGCTTTAATATCAAGATTTTTAAGTCCGCCCAATGTTTTAACGGGACTGTCGATATCCGTGCCGTTGTTTGCATCGTCACCGTTAACGGAATCGATATAGTAATAATTCTTTTCGCTTTCAGCCGCAAAAGCGAAAAATCCCATAGACGAGAAAATAATCGAAAGCGTAAGCAGAAAGCATAGAATCTTATTTGTTTTTTCCATACATATCTCTCCTTGTGGATTGAATTGCAAAATATATTGCAGTTTTAATTATAGCACATAGTAATCTCTTTCTCAACTCTTCATATTCATCTGATATAAACTTTAGCTTCACCGTATACATCCGCACCCGATTGTAATTTCAGATTGTGTGTGATATAATTATTAAAAACAACTTGAGGAAAATACGGATATATTTAACGAAAAGTCATTGCTTGAATTTGTTGAGCCGTATTATGCGGACAAGGATATTATGCATAATATGTGGCACATCGAGCTGGTGCAAAAAATGATCGGCAAAATTCTGTCTGACTGCGATTACACCGTTGACGAAGAATGTTTGAAGCCGGCCACCTATTTTCACGGCTTCATATATTAGAGGGCGGCAAAACATACCTTGTTGTAAAAACCCTGATCACGGGTTCTGTCAGAGGTCAGACTTTACTTGATACCTTGAATTATATGGAGCAGAGCGTCCTTAACAAAAGCAGATGCTATTTGCCCGAAACCGTTCCTTTGTGCGAAGAAATGAACAAATATACAAACGCTTTCTTCGATGAACTGAAAGAAGGAATTCGGTAAAATTTAATTTGTCGGGGAGATTTTAAAATAACGGTTGCTTTGCAACCTACAACTCATCAGTCACTTCGTGACAGCTTCCCCTCAAGGGGAAGGGGGACCGCGTGCGGTGGATGAGGTGTTCAAAAGAGACAGACAAACTACCAATTTGTAGAGATGGATAACAAAACTTAACTTTATAGAATCAGCCAACAGAAATATAAGTACCGGAATGATAATTGAAAAGAGGAGTAAAACAATGATTCTTTCTCAAAAAAACAATTGTGCAACAAGGTTTGGTGAATTAAAAGCTATTGAGCTTATTGCCGAAGCAGGATTTGACGCGATTGATTACACTATGTCCACTCTTGCAAAGGACGGGAATGTACTTGATTCGGATAATTATAAAACCTATGCAAACGAGCTTCGTGAAACGGCAAAAAGAAATAATATTGTTTTCAACCAGGGTCACGCAGTAACTGGCGTAGGAACATATGACCCTGAAACAACATACAAAATCCTTGCCGAAAAGAACATCAGATGTCTTGAAATTGCAGGTCTTCTGGGAATGAAAACGCTGGTTGTTCATCCTTATGGTACAGGTATATATATCGGTCGTGAAGAAGAAGCATTGGAAAGAAATATTAAGTATTTCAATATTCTTCTTCCCTATGCAGAGGAATACGGCGTTATAATTGCTTGTGAAAACATGTGGTGCGGTGATAAAAAACGGAATGTGAAAAGAGGCAGTATTTTCAGTAATCCTTATGAGCATGCGAGATTTGTTGACGAAATGAACAGTGAGTTTTTTGCAGCTTGTCTTGACTTAGGACACACAAGTCTCGACGGCAGAGAACCCCAGGACAGTATAAGAATTTTAGGAAACAGATTAAAGGCTCTTCATGTTCATGACAACGATTATCTTGATGATATGCACACACTTCCGGGACTCAGTGAAATGAATTGGGAAGAAATAACAAAGGCATTGGCTGAAGTTGATTATCGGGGTGATTTTACCCTTGAAACCAATCATTTCTTTGACTCCTTTGAAACTGAAGAGGAAATCAGATTAGGATTGAAGCTTTCTGAAGTAATCGGCAGAAAGATGATTGGAAAAATAGAGAAATACAGAATCAGAAAGTGATTCAGGAAAGTTGTAAAACAACAAATTTTATATCTCCAATTTTGAAGATAATGAACTATGGTTCTGAAATGGGAAGTAAACGCAGCGACGTCTTAATTTAGAACCGTCGCCTCAAAGCTCTTGAGAAATCAAGGGCTTTAATTTTTTCGGACAAATTGAGTTTACATATGATTACAGAATAACACAGACTATCAAATTGATGCAGGGTCAAATTTTTTTTGGAAAAGAACCTTATTTATTCTGCACTTCGGATTGTCGGAACGTTTTTTCTTAAGAATACAAAAAGTCAGCACCTACCTTTTGGTAAGTGCTGTGAAACAAAATTTGTTTTTATTTGCGACTCTCCGTACAAAGCGCAATCAGGTCTTCAAGTCTTGCAGTAGCAAGACATTCTACTGTGTCTGATGCACCGTAGTAGATTTTCACTTCTCCGTTATCTTCAAGAATCATACCTCCGGGGAAAATTACGTGCTTACGGAAGCCCGTCTGAGTTTCGTAATAGTTTTCGGGAGCAATAAGCGGAAGCTTGCTCATACCGACAATTTTTGTGGGGTCATTAAGGTCAAGAAGCATAATTCCCGCACAGTATCTTTTCTTCCACGCTCTTTCCCAACCGTTCTTTCTTCGTTTTTCATCTTTATCAACTGCATGGAAAATTGTAAGCCAACCCTTGTCAGTTTTAATCGGCGGTGCTGCGGGACCGATTTTATCATTAGCATAAGGAACATCTTCGACGGCAAGAACAAGCTCGGTTTCACCCCAGAAAATGAGGTCAGGCGAAGTTGAAAGCCAGAGGTCAAATCTGTCCTTGCCGCCTCTTGAATAAACCGGGAACGGTCTTTCAAGACGGACATACTTACCGTTTATTTTTTCGGGAAAGAGTACCATATTGCGATTATCGGGAGCTGAAGCACTGATAATATTTATTTTTTCAAAGTTATCATCGATTTCAGCTATGCAGCCTCGAACACCGTGACGGGTATCCATAGCCATACAAAGGTAAGGCTTTCCGTCTATAACTGTAATTCTCGGGTCATAAAGCCTTGTGATTTCGTCCTCGGGCAGGAGATTTTTGTTATCAAAAATAGTCTTTTCGCTCACCTTCCAGTTTACACCGTCGTCGCTTGTGGCAAAACCGAGAGAGGTTTTAAAGCGTACCTTCGGATAAGTTTTTTCCGTAGGTCCGTAATCGTTACGGAATACCATAACATACTTTCCTTTGTATTTAGCAACACCTGCATTAAAAATCAGTGAAGCTTCATAGGGTATATCATCCTTAGTAAGAACAGGCTTTTCTATTTTCCTTATGCACTCTGCACTGCAAAGCTTTGGTTTTAAGGTTTTCATTATTCCATCTCATTTCAAATATATTTAGCTATACTGCTTCTATTGTACATCTATTTCGTTATATTTTCCATAAATATTTTGATGAACGCAAGATTTTTTCTTTACTTTTTTTGATATTATCTGATTTCATAAATCTCAACAGGCTTGAAATAAAGTTTTTCTCAAATTCCAATGCTCTTTCATAGTTAGGGACTATGTGCTTTCTTCCTATTCTTTCTTAACCGGGGGTCGAAAGTAAGACATACCTCCAAAAATCGATGAGTTTAGACAAGAAGTTCGTCGATTTTTGGGAAGTAATAAATAAGAAGTAAGAGTGAATAAGCGATGGCGCCCCCCTCCCCCAATTGTAATTTAAGGTTGTGTGTGATATAATTATCTTATCTGATAAAAGATTTGCGGAGATTTAACTAATGGAAATAAAAGAGTTGTTGAAAAAAACATTGCCGCAGGTACCACCTGAAATTGCTGATTCTTTAATTAAAAATGAAATAACAAAAATAACATTTGACCAAAAGAATGTTATTTTGTCTGATGTTGATTTGCAAACAGAAATCGGATATGTGAAAATGGATGATGGTACATATTTTGTATCAATGATATGTCCAATGCCTGAAATTACAACCGAAATGATAAAATGGTGGTTTTGGTGGCATCCTCAGGCAGATGAGCGTTATAAGGTATGGTTTCCCGGCGAGCATCGGGGTATCGGTTATTCAAAAAAGCAGAAAGAATATTTTAATCAAAAGACCTGCCCTGAATTTCAGCCGAACACTCAATATCCTTTGGAAAGAATCGGCAAAGCAACTCTTCCGTTAAGAATAGATTTTGTAACGCCTGAAGAATTCGGATTTTCAAAAGAGATAATGGAAGAAAATAACATTCCGTTGATTGTGTGCGGTCATGTTGGCGCATTCAAAGGTTTGGTTATGCACACAGAAATGGCACATATATTCAGGCAGACAGAAGACGGTCTTTTTATGATAAGCCGTTTCTGGCTCGGAAAAACCATGAATCCGTTGCTGCGAAAAATTATAATCAACGACAATATGGCAAAAGCTATGGCAGAGCATTGCTGTGTTGAATACAGAAATCTGCTTGAAATTCTTCCGATACTATATAACGAGAACGGACAAGCCTGAATTTATCATAATAATAAAATCAAAAGGATGAATCACATATGTACAGATTAAAGCAATTTATATCATTGTTACTTGTTTCTTGTTTACTGTTTACACTTTCTGCAAATGTATTTGCTGTCGGTCAAAGCAGTATTGATAATTCTGCTTTGCTGAAATATGAAGGTGACTGTGCAGAGTTAACACTTGATTATACAGACGGTCTTATCGGTACACCTGAGTGGGTCGATTCACTGATTATTGTTGAGGTTCGCCCCGATACCGCTTCAATCGGCGGCACATTGCCCGAATGTTACGATCTTATCGATTTCTATGCAAGCCTCGGAGTTAACGGAATATGGCTTTCGCCGATTTATGACCGCGGAGGTATCGGAAACGGATACAGCAACTGCGGACCGCATACGCTTGATCCTGCCATTACGGGAACCGATGATTACGAAGAAGGCTGGCAGATTGTAAAAGAATTTATAGATTACGCTCATTCAAAGGGAATTTATGTTTTTCTTGATGTTATAACATGGGGCGTTGTCAAAACCGCACCGCTGCTCAACGAGCATCCCGAATGGTTCAACGGCGAAGCGTGGGGCAATATTGCATTTGACTGGAGCAATACAGAGCTGCAGAAATGGTTTACCGAAACGCTTGTCAATAACATTCTTGTTACAGGTGCTGACGGTTACCGTTGCGACTGTGAGCCAAATTATGCCGGTTATGAGCCTTTCAGAATTATCCGTGAAAAACTTGCGGAAGAAGGCAGAAATATCGTTCTTATCTCTGAGGATACAAGTTCAAGAAGCTCCGTGTTTGATTTTGAGCAGGACGGTGTTTTTGATTATTCCGTAACCGACAGAGGAGGCCTTTATCAGAATCCTTTAAACTTTTACACCGACGGTTATCTTAACATAGTCGATTCCGTAAAAAGCGGTGAAGGCATCGGCCATTATGCAAGAGCCGACAAGCGTCTGAAGCAAGGAACTTCACGCTACTATACTCATTGCATAACAAACCATGATTATCAGCGCCGTTACGTTAAAGGCGACCGCATTAAAATAGGTTACTCTGCAATTTTTGCACCATTCATTCCCATCTGGTATATGGGCGATGAGTTCAATGCAACAAATCCCAACGGCGTGCTTTATGACCTTTCCGTTGATTTTTCCGAGGCACAAAATGAAGAAAACGCAACTTTTTTAGAGGATGTTAAAAAGATGATTAACATCCGCCGTACATACAGCGAAATTTTTGAATATTTTCCCAAAAATCACAGAAGAAGCAACATCTGCGAGGTCAACACATCGGGCTTCGGAACGCTTCAGAATTATGCAAGATTTATGGATAACAAGGCTATTCTGATTGTTGCAAACAACAGCCCCGATTCATCAGTCGGAGAGATAAATGTTCCGTTCAGGGCTTGCAATCTCAATTATTACAAAACCTATACGGTAACTGACCTTATGACAGGAGAGGTTATAAAAGAAGGCACTGCAGAAGAAATTGCAACGTTCACCGCAGAAATCGAATACAGCCACGTCGGTGCCTTTCTTGTTGAAGGAAATGAGGTTAGAAATCAAACAACTCTTGAAATTTCCGTTTTCTTTAAAAACTTTGTTGAGATGCTTGCGGAAAAATTCCTTGATTTTATAAATCTCTTTGTGAAATTATAATATGAATCCGACTGCATTTAAAGCAATTGATTTGTAATTCCGCAATAACTACAGTATAAAATTTCGATTTTTAAAATAAAAATCTTCAGAGGTACATAAATGAAATTTATCAGTCTTAACGGTTGCTGGCAAGGCGAATGCATTGATGCAAACGGAACAAAAAAATTTGATTTTACGGGCAATGTGCCGGGTTGTGTCCACACCGACCTTGCAGGAAAACATATTCCCGAAGATATATTTTATCGTAACAACGCAGACGAATGTCAATGGATTGAAAACTGCGAATGGCGTTACACTAAGGTTTTCACACTCAGCGAAGTTCCCGAAAAAGCCAACCTTGTGTTTGACGGTCTTGACACTTATGCGGATATTTATCTCAACCACGTTTATGTCGGCGCTGTTGATAATATGTTTATATCTCAGTCTTTCGATGTTGCATATATTCTCAAAAAAGGTGAAAATGTAATCTCGGTTTATTTTCGTTCACCGATCTGTGAGGTAAAGGGGTTACAAAAACGTGACGGTGCATTCACCACAGAACGAATGCACACAAGACGAATTCAATGCACTTACGGGTGGGACTGGGTTGCAAGATTTGTTACCTGCGGAATCTGGCGTGATGTTTATCTTGATCTGACCGACGGCTTTACGGTGAAGAATGCTTATATTTATACGGAACAAATTTTTGAGAATTCTGCACAGATAGTTGTTGAAACGGAATTTCAGAACTATCAAGACGGCAAGGTTGTTGAAATCCAAATTGTTGATCCTGACGGGCAAACGGTTTACAGCCACCGTAAATTCTTCAAAGAGCCTTTTTTGAAGGAATACATTGATATTCCCGATGCGAAACTCTGGTATCCCATAGGTTATGGCGATCAACCTTTATACAGTCTTAAGATTTGCGAAAAAGAGTTCACATTCGGAATCCGCACCGCTACAGTTCTTCAGTTACCTGATAAAAAAGGAAGTCCGTACTACCAAAAATGTCTTGAAATCAAAGACAGTGTCAGTGGAGAAATCTATGACAAAAACGAAGAATTTTCGGGCTTTCAGTTGCTTGTGAACGGCATTCCGATTATGTGTAAGGGTGCGAACTGGGTGCCTTGCGAGCCGTTCCCCTCCGCAGAAAAAGACGAGAAGATAACCGAATTACTCACCCTCGCAGCCGAAGCAGGTGTTAATATGCTGCGCGTATGGGGCGGAGGCATTTTTGAAAAACAACATTTTTATAACGAATGTGACCGACTGGGAATTCTTGTTACGCAGGACTTCCTGATGGCATGCGGTCACTACCCCGAAGAAAAAGCTGATTTTATTGCACAGTTACAAAAGGAAACTGAGTTTGCAGCGTATGCATTACGCAACCATCCTTCTCTTGTGTGGTGGTCGGGTGATAATGAAAATGCCGTCTGGGGCAGTGATGAAGATGAGGATTACAAAGGAAGAACAGCCATTCACGAAGGTATTATGCCTGTTCTTAACCGCCTTGATCCAAAACGTCGTTTTATGCTTTCAAGTCCATGTGGCGGTAACACATATGCGTCAAAAACCGTGGGTACTACACACAATACACAGTATCTTGGTGATTCGATTTTCCCTTATATTCTTGATACGGATATGACGGATTATAAAGAGTTTTTCGCAACTCTTCTTGCACGTTTTATTGCCGAAGAACCGACTTTCGGTGCAATTTCTTTGCCCTCACTCCGTCGTTTTATGACAGATGACGATATTTTCAATTCTGATGAAATGTGGAATTATCACACAAAGGGTAATCCTTGTTTGCCCTTTACTCTTTTTGATTTGTTGCAAACTTTCTCAAGCAAGGTTTTAGGAGAGTTTAAGGATGGAGCAGACCGATTCTTCAAGTTGAAATACAATCAGTTTGAGTGGATTCGTGTGTCTATGGAAAATATCCGAAGAAACCGCGGATTCATTAACGGTATTGTCTATTGGATGTGGAACGACTGTTGGCCTGCTTCAAGCGGTTGGGCATTCGTTGATTACTATTGCCTGCCTAAAGCTTCGTTCTACAGTTTTAAACGCTGTGCAAAAGCTATTGTTTCATCAATTGATAAAAAAGATGAATACGATATATATCTGTGTAACGACGGGCTTTGCGAAAAACAGGTTATGCTCAATTTAAGCTTCGTCAGAAACGGAAATGTAACTCCGATTACAACATCTGATGTATTTATAAACGGGGCAACTTCTCAAAAAGTGTTTTCTATTCAACTTTCTGCTGTACCCGAGGATGCAATGCTTATTTGCGATGTAACAAGTGAGGGAAAGCTTATTGACAGAGCTTTCTATAAAACAGGAACATTGCCGATAGTGCCGACCGATGCTGTTAAAATAGTTTCACGAACAGAAAACACAATTACAGTTACTGCTGACGAATATGTTCATGCAGTCGAGCTTGAGGGCGAATTTGTTTTTGATGATAACTATTTTTCGTTGTTGCCCAACGAACAAAGAACCGTAACATTCCGACCGAGTTCTGATGCTCTGAGCGATACTGTTGAGGTTTCAGGATATACGGTTGAATTTGTTTAACAAATAAGAATTTGGCAAAGGAGTGTGATTGTATGAAAAAGTTGAGCAATTTTTTTACAATACTTGCGATTGTGCTATCCGACATTATGTGTTTTGCGGTTGCCTATAAGTACCGTGATATGCTTTGCGGAATTGAACACGCAGGTTATAGTGCTCCTGCCAGCACGGCATTTCTGTACACCATTCCGTTTGTGGCAGGCATTATTGTGTGTGTTATCTTGGCAATCAAAATTCGTAAGAAGTAAGCCAATTCCAATTTATCGGATTGTCGCTATTGGGGGTTGTAAACACAAAAATCCCGTTCGTGTAAACGAATGGGATTTTACTTTTTACTTCTTCACTTTTCACTTGTTCTTACTTCGGTTGGGATTTTGGGTAAGTGATAAGTAAGAGTGGATAGTGAATAAGTGTGGGTGGGACACTCACCCTGATTGTATTTTCTGATAGAGTATGATATAATTGTTTTAATAATTAAGACTTTGTTGCAGCAGCTTCTGATTTTACCCAATATCATAAGCCTGACAAACTCAAAGGAGAATGAGACATGAAAATTGCATCAATTTTAACCAGAATAATTCTTAGCATATTCACTTTATGCGCATCGCTCATATCCCCTTTTTTTACAGCGCCCGTTCCTGAAATCAAGCAGGATGATTTTGTTCCCGTTATGCGATTTGTTGCTACGAGTGACACGCACATAAAAACTCTCGGTGACGTGGGATGCCAAAGAGCTTCCGCTATGATAAAAACGGCTTATGCCATAAGTGAAGCGGACGAAGATTACAAAAATCTTGATGCAGTGGTGTTTTCGGGCGACCTTACCGACAACGGATATAAAAAATCATTTTACGCGTTCACCGCGATAACCGACAGTGAAATCCGTGAGGGCACAGAGCGTCTTGCGGTAGTTGCAAAATCCCACGACAGCTATACATATCTTAATAACAGTCTTGATATCTTCACGAAACTTACCGGTCAGGAAGCTGATTTTCATCGCGTGATCAACGGCTTTCACTTTATCGGTGTTTCACGTGCAGATTCAATCAAGCAATACACAAAACAGCAGATAAAATGGCTTGACGAAAACATTGCTGCTGCGGTTAAAGATGACCCTAAAAAGCCTGTTTTTGTTTTTCAGCATGAGCATGTCAAAGATACAGTTTACGGAAGCAGCGAGTCGGATGGATGGGGCTTGGATGTATTTACGGACGTACTCAAAAAATATCCTCAGGTTGTACACATTTCAGGTCACTCCCACTTCCCTGCCAATGATCCGAGAGCTGTATGGCAGGGCGAATTCACAGCAATAAACGACGGCGGTCTCGCCTATTTCGAGCTTGCGGTAGACGGTAAGAACGGACAATTCCCCGAGGAAAAGGACAGAATGAGCCAGGCTCTCATCGTCGAGGTAGATGCTGACAACCGTGTTCTTGTAAAGGTACTCGATGTAACCGAGGGAAAGATTATGCGCGAGTTCCTCATCGACAATATTGCTGAAGAAAACAAGACAAAATACTCTTTTGATGCGCGAAAAGAAAGTGCGTCTGCACCTGTCTTTGCCGAAGATGCAACTCTTAGCTACGAGAAAAAGGACAATAAGCATTACATAACCGTGCCTCAGGCAAAGGTAAGTGAGGATAACGAGGTATTTCTTTACAGACTTTCTGTGCTCAATAAAAACGGTAAAACCATCTGTGAGGACTGGGCTTTTTCTGATTATTTCTTCTCCGATATGCCCGAAAGCATAACCTTTGACGGTTTTATGACACTAAGCAAAGAATTCACCGTAAAAGTCTGTGCGGAGGACGTCTGGGGAAACAGAAGCGAATCCCTTGAGATAAAAATTAAATAATTCAAATCAAAAGAACTGCCTTTGCAGTTCTTTTTTGTTTCTTGAAAAATTGCACGCAGAATGTTATATTATTTTTATAGATTACGAAACCTTTGCCGATTTTTTCCGCATTTTATTATGAAAACGTTTTCAAGGAGGTGGGCTGATGGAGGACAACAGAATTGTTGATTTGTATTGGCAACGCGACGAGTCTGCAATTTCCGAAACTCAGCAGAAATACGGAAATTATCTGACAAAAATTGCATACAACATCCTTGCGGATGTTGAGGACAGCAGAGAAAGCGTCAACGATACATATCTCAAGGCGTGGTATTCTATGCCGCCTCAGAAGCCTTGCGTTCTTTCGACCTTCCTTGGAAGAATCACACGGCAGATTTCTATTGATATTTACCGTAAAAAGAACGCAAAGAAGCGTCAGGGATCTGAATATGCCCTTGCGCTTGACGAGCTTTATGACTGTGCGTCCCACAACGGTGCACCCGAAAAAGAAATTGAGGCTCAGCTTCTGGCGAAGTGTATCGGTGATTATCTGATGACAGTTTCCGACGAGGCACGGAATATTTTTGTGTGCAGATATTATTTCTTTGACAGTATGCGCGAAATAGCCGACCATTTCGGCATAAGTGAATCTAAGGTAAAAAGCTCACTTCACCGTACACGCACAGGTCTTAAAGCTTATCTCGAAAAGGAGGGACTTTTATGAAGCCTGAAAAGTTAAGCGATGCTATCGGTATGCTTGACGATAAAATCGTTGAGTCTGCCGAAGAAATCAGAAAAAACAAAAAGAAAAAGCACGGTTGGGTTAAGTTTGTTGCACTGGCGGCATGTTTCTGCCTTGTTGTTGTAGGAATTGCAGGTCACTTTAACCGTATTCCTCCCGACAACGGAGGCTTCGGCACAAACCCGAATGTGACAAACAAAAATAACGCTCCGACAGTTAACTTCTTATCCTACAAAATCAACGAAGCTAAGTACCCCGAAACGGTTGATTATCCGCAGGAAGAGAAGTTTATGAACCTTGTAGACCTTGATTGGGAGAGTTACGGCAAAGCTTTTGACGCGTGGCACGAGTCTGACGAGGCAAGGCTTAAAAACAGACTTGATGTCAGCAACTACTCGTCATTTCTGACGACGAGCACCAAAAACTTTTTTAAGGGTAACAAAGATAATCTCGTCTACTCCCCTGTTAATGTTTACCTCGCATTGAGTATGCTTGCAGAAACTACAGGCAACAACACCCGCAGTCAGATTCTTGACCTGCTGGGTACTGACAGTGTTGAAGCTTTAAGAAATAATGCCAACAAGCTGTGGTTAAGTAACTATATGGATGACGGCGCAACAACAAATATCCTCGCAAATTCCGTGTGGCTGAGTGAAGACATTGAATACAACAAATCCACGCTCGACACACTTGCAGAAAATTACTACGCTTCTTCTTTCAAGGGTAAAATGGGAAGTGACGGTTACAACAAAACTTTGCAGAAATGGCTCAACGACCAGACGGGAGGTCTGCTCAAAGATGAGGCTTCGGAAATTGAGTTTTCCGACAAAACTCTTCTCGGCCTTGCAAGTACGGTTTATTTCAAGGCTCGTTGGGACAGTGAGTTCAATAAAATCAACACGCAACCCGACACCTTCTACGGTAAGGACAGCAAACAGACCATTGATTTTATGAACCAGACTTCAAGCAACAACTATTATTATGATGACAATTATTCGGCAGTTGCAATGAGCTTCACCAACGCTTCAAGCCGAATGTGGCTGATACTTCCCGATGAGGATACAACTCCTGAAGCACTGATTCAGAACGGTGACATCGACCCGATTCTGACAGGCAGCAGACCGAAGAATGTGAAAGAATACACACTTGTTAAACTCTCGATGCCGAAATTTGATGTTTCTTCGTCACTCGACTTAAGGCAAAATCTTAAACAGTTGGGTGTGACGGATGTATTCGATGACAATAAGGCTGATTTTTCACCGACATTCAACTCCCCTGCTTACCTGAGTATGATTCAGCACAGTGCAAGAGTCACTGTTGACGAAGAGGGTTGCACGGCAGCAGCGTTCACCGCAATGACTATGGACAGCACGGCCGTACCTGCAGATATCGTTGATTTTAAGCTCAACAGACCGTTTATATTTGTGATAACGGCTGACGATTCGACACCGTTGTTTATTGGTGTAGTTAACAGTATTAAATAAAAAAATACCACCGATTCGTTTTGAATCGGTGGTATTTTTTACTGTGCTTTTTTGCTTTCTTTATTTCTCACAAGTGCGACGATGATTGAAACGAGTACAAAAACTTCGTTTGCCGTACCTGCCCAGGATTGATTGTTGATGTTATAGATAAACCAGCAGACACACACGGGAATTGTAAGAAGTCGCAGATATTTAACATTCGTCTGCCACTGTGCTACAATCGCGAAAACCGATGCTATCAACGGCAATATGCTCCAGGCATCCTTCCATGTAAGAACCGTCGAAACAACCGACAGGATAAGGAAAATAATCGGAATTGTTTTTGACTCAATCTGCTTACCCTCTTTGAAGCTGAAAATGAAGTTTTTGACAGCACCGAGGAAGTTCATTGCAACGGGTGTAAACAGACCTAAAAATGTGTAATGACAACACCATGTGAGGGCGCATAAAACCATTAAAAGCATAACCTGTTTGTGCTTGTTGAACTGGTACATCGAGATACCGATAGTCATGGCCATAAATCCGAAAACCTGTGCAATTATAAATGAATTGTCTTTGATAAAATCAAGCATATTAAACTCCTGAAATAAAATTCAAGATATTCTAACACAGATACATATAAAAAACAACAGCTTACACAGAGTTTTCTGCGTAAGCTGTATATGTATGTGATTTTACTGCTTTGCACCGTTGTCGAACATCTCGAGTACCTTTACAGATGCAGCGAAGCAATCTGCAAGGCAAGATGCGTTAAGAGCATCGGGATTGTCAAGTCTTGTGTGGTAGAAATCAGGAAGTGCGTGATTGAGGGCTGTAATACCTGTTGCACGCATACCTGCCTGTGCAAAACCTGCTGAGTCTGTTGCACCGCCGAGAGGAGGAACAAAGCCCTTCTTACAGGGGATGTTAAGCTCCTGACAAGCCTCCATAAACAAGTCAGAAACATCCTTGTCGACCTTGACAGTACCGTTGAGGTCACGGTAATTTACCATAAGCTGTTCGTTCTGTGCAATTGTGTCGTAGGAGTAAACAAATGTGGGAACATCGTTGAATTCGTCCTTATGTTTTGCTGCCCAAGCCTTTGCGCCGCGGAGACCTGCTTCTTCTGAACCGGTAAGAACAACACCGATTTCTGTATTTTCAAGCTCGATGCCCTCATCGTGGAGCATCTTGAGAATTGCCATACCGATATAACAACCTGAAAGGTTATCGTTTGCACCGTCAACAATTCTTTTTTCGTTCCACATAAAGTAAAGACCGAACCAGAAAGGAACAAATGCAATAGCGATAAGACCGAGTGTCTTTGCAAGTTCAGCATCCACAGCACCTGAAAGCTTTGCAACTGAAATGCCGATCATATAGAACGCACCAAGGAAGCATATCATCATATGAAGGTCAAATCCGAGGTATGAGAACTTATACTTAAAAGGCCATTCCCATGAAGCGTCGGGGTGACCATTGAAGATAATTCTGCGCTTTACTTCGCCTGTAGGCTTTTTGAAGCCTGCTGCGTTGTGGCCTGTTTTCTCAGGGAAGAATTTGTCAACAACCTTTTTATAAAGACCGAACTGAAGCACACAAAGAACAAGTCCGATTGTAATAAATGCCAGTGAAAGTGCAGGAACAAAGAAATAAGATGCAAGTGCGAGGAAGCAACAAGTAATTGTAAAGTAAATCCAGCCTAAAAATGCGTTTGGATTTTCCTTAAAGCCCTCAACATAAACACGGTCGCAGCCGAGTTTTTTCATTTCTTCTGCACAGTATTCACAAGCCTGTTTTTCACCGAGGTCACCGGGGCCTCGCTTCTCAAACTTTGTACATATATGAGTGATTTCATCAATCATATATTTTGCAGCTTTGTCTTTTTTGTCAATAATGCTCTGTAAATTCAAAATTACCAACTCCTGAATTTGATTTGCAACAATTCTATCACAAATTAACAAAAAAATCCACTGATTTGATAAAATATTTTTTATCTTGTGAAAAAAGTTTTGGCAATTTTGACTGTTTCTGTTGCATCTTTTGCATAAAAGTCTGCATTTATCATTTTTGCATAAGATTCAGTAAGCACAGCACCGCCTACAATCACCTTTGCATCGGTATTTTCGTGCAAAAGCTCAATCGTTTTTTCCATTGACGGTACAGTGGTTGTCATCAGCGCAGACAATCCGACAAGCTTTACATCGTTGTCAATAACTGCCTGAAGCACAGTTTCTGCAGGTACATCCTTACCTAGGTCAATACAATCATAACCATAGTTTTCCAGCAGCACCTTAACAATATTTTTGCCGATATCGTGAATATCACCGTGCACGGTGGCAAGGATAATCTTTTCACCCTTCTGTCCGCTCTGATCTGTCGGCATTGTTGCTTTGATGACTTCAAACGCTGACTTTGCACTTCCGGCACTCATAAGAAGCTGAGGCAGGAAGATTTTATTTTTCTCAAAACCGTCACCGACAATGTCGAGTGCAGGCATAATGTGATTGTTGATAATTTCCAGACTGTCGAGTGTTTTTACAAGTGACTCGGTACATTCAACTGCCTTTTGTTTCATTCCTTTGATTATTGCTGACTTAAGGTCAATTTCCTGTGTCTGTACTGTTGCAATCGCCGTTTTGGTAACATTTCCGATATAATCTGCACAATTTTCATCAAGTCCGCGAAGTGCCGAAAAAGCATAGTAAGTATTCATCATAGCATCGCTCAGCGGATTGATAATACCTGCAGAAAGACCGTTTGTAAGTGCCATATTAAAGAATGCCGAGTTGAGTATCTCTCGTTCAGGCAGACCGAATGAAATGTTGCTGACACCGAGAATTGTCTTGACACCGAGATTGTCCGTAAGATATCTGACCGCCTTGAGTGTTTCGTTTGCACTCTGGGAATTGGTGCTTACAGACATAGCAAGAGGGTCAAAAATAAGATCAGTCTTGTCGATTCCGTAATCTTCGGCAACAGATATGATTTTTTCTGCAATTTTTATTCTGCCGTCTGCTGTTTCGGGTATGCCGTCTTCATCAAGGCACAGGCAGACAGTAAGCGCTCCGTATTTTTTTACAAGCGGAAACACGGTGTGCATCGACTCCTGCTTTCCGTTAACGCTGTTAAGCATCGGCTTGCCGTTATACATACGCAATGCCGTTTCCATTGCAATCGGGTCAGATGTGTCAATCTGCAACGGCAAGTCCGTCACGCTCTGCAACGCACCGATTGCTGACTGCATCATTTTGTTTTCATCAATTTCAGGCAGACCGACATTGACATCAAGAATGTGTGCACCTTTTTCTTTCTGTGCAACAGCTTCGTTAATGATGTATGCGATATCATTGTTGCGGAGTGCTTCTTTAAAAAGCTTTTTGCCCGTGGGATTAATGCGTTCACCGATGATTATCGGCTTTTCGCAGAATGTTACTGTTTTCGAATACGAGCTTACTCTTGTTTTTTTAACCGTATCGGGAATGTATGCTTCTTTATCTTTACAAGACTTTACAAGTGCATCGATATGCGCAGGTGTTGTTCCGCAGCAACCACCGAGATATGACATTCCGATATCTGCTATCTCCTGCATTTTCTGTGCAAAGAGATCTGCGTCAACATCAAACACCGTCTTTCCGTTTTCGCTTCTCGGCAGACCTGCATTGGGGTTTGCAAGCATCGGCAAGGATGTCATCGAACGCATACGCTTTAAAAACGGCAGCATCTCCACAGGGCCGAGACCGCAATTCATACCGATTGCATCAACACGAAGACCCTCAAGTGTAGTTACTGCTGTTTCTATATCAGCACCAGTCAGGAGTCTGCCGTCGGCATCAAACATCATTGAAACAAAAACGGGTAAATCGCAGTTTTCTTTTGCTGCAAGAACACCTGCCTTGATCTCATAAAGGTCGGTCATTGTTTCAAAAAAGATGATATCGACCTGATCCTTTGCAGAAAGGATAACCTCTTTGTAAAGCTCATACGCTTCTTCAAATTCAAGCTCACCTGACGGTTTAAGGAGTTTACCGAGAGGTCCCATATCGAGTGCGACTTTTTTGCCCGTTTTCTTGGCAAGGGCAACCGCCGCACGGACAACTTCAGGCACATTATCAAATTTTAAACCGTTTACACCGAATGTGTTTGTGCTGATTATGTCTGCACCTGCTTGCGTATAGGCTTTATGAACACTGTAAACGAGATCGGGGTTTGTCAGGTTGAGTGTCTCGGGCAACTCCCCTGCCCTGAGTCCTCCTGCCTGAAGCATTGTTCCCATTCCACCGTCAAAAAACTGTATCTTACTCATTGATTATCTCCGTCAAGCCCTGCGTAATTTTTCCTGCAATGTCAGGCTTGTTCATTGTATAGATATGAATATTGTTCACTCCGTTTGCCAGAAGGTCAACAATCTGTTCCATAGCGTAGATTATACCCGCTTGTTTCATCGCATCGTTATTTGAACCAAAGCGCTCAACCATTTTCTCAAACTTTTTCGGAAGAGTGCAGCCTGCGAGTGAAACCGTTCTTTCGATAAGGTTCGTGTTTGTTATCGGCATAATACCTGCAACCAAAGGAACATCGATGCCCTTGATTGCGCACATCTCGCGGAAATTATAAAAAACTTTATTATCAAAAAACATCTGTGTTGTGAGAAAATCAAGACCACAGTCAACCTTTTCTTTAAGGTGTGCAATATCTGTTACTCGATTTTCGCTTTCGGGGTGAATCTCAGGATAACACGCACCACCGACACAAAAATCACCGAGAGAGTGAATTTCCTCTATGAGCTGACTTGCGTGAGAATAATACTGCTTATCTGAAAAAACAAAATCCTTCGGAATATCTCCGCGCAAAGCAAGGATGTTTTCGATACCATTGTTTTTAAGCTCGCCTACAACTGAATGTATCTTATCCCTTGTGGATGTCATACAGGTAAGATGTGCAAGCGGAGTGATGCCGTTTTCCTTAACGGCATTTGCAATTTCTGTGGTGTAACCGCTTGTTGTACCTGCCGCACCGTAGGTAACACTCATAAACGACGGAGAAAACGCCGCGAGTTCATTTATAACCTGCTTTGTGCTTTCAATCTTATCCCACTGCTTCGGAGGAAAAACCTCAAACGAAAACGTGACTTTATTGTTGCTGATAATATCTTTGATTTTCATTTTCAAACACCCCTCAGGGATACAGAATAGATTAAATACATAATAGCACCTTGAAAATGTATTTTCAATAACTAAATACAAAAAGGTGTTCCGCATACACGGAACACCTTGATTTTCGTAGTAACTCTATATAAATTACTTTGCAAAGTCAACGACTCTGTTTTCACGGACAACATTGACCTTGATCTGTCCGGGATACTCGAGCTCTTCCTCGATTTTCTTTGCGATATCCCTTGCAACCAATACCATCTGGTCGTCGGACACTGCTTCAGGCTTAACCATAATTCGTACTTCACGGCCTGCCTGGATTGCGAATGATTTATCAACGCACGGGAATGAACTTGTGATTTCTTCAAGTTTTTCAAGACGTTTGATGTAATTCTGAAGATTTTCTCTTCTTGCACCCGGTCGTGCGGCAGAAACTGCATCGGCTGCCTGAACAAGACAAGCAACGATTGTTTTAGCCTCAACGTCACCGTGGTGAGCGTGGATTGCGTGAGTAACTGCTTCGTTTTCTCTGTACTTCTTAGCGTACTCAACACCGAGTTCAATGTGTGTACCTTCCATCTCGTGATCAAGTGCCTTACCGATATCGTGAAGGAGACCTGCACGCTTAGCTGTCTTAACGTCTGCGCCTAACTCTGCAGCCATAAGACCTGCGATGTAAGAAACCTCAAGAGAGTGATTAAGTACATTCTGACCGTAACTTGTACGGTACTTTAACTTACCAAGCTGTTTGATAAGTTCGGGGTGAATTCCGTTAACACCTGCATCGATTGCAGCTCTTTCACCTGTCTGCTTGATTGTGTGCTCAACTTCGCGCTTGGACTTTTCGTAAAGCTCCTCAATTCTTGTCGGATGAATACGACCGTCAGCAATGAGTTTTTCAAGCGTAAGTCTTGCGATTTCGCGGCGTACCGGGTCAAAGCAGGAAACAGTGATAGCCTCGGGTGTGTCGTCAATAATGAGGTCAACACCTGTGATTGTTTCAAGGGCTCTGATGTTACGGCCCTCTCGACCGATGATACGACCCTTCATTTCGTCATTAGGCAGGGCAACAACCGAAACGGTTGCATCTGCACTGTGGTCTGCCGCACAACGCTGAATTGCAGTTGCGATGATTTCGCGGGCTTTCTCGTCAGCCTCTTCTTTAGTCTTCTGTTCGTAGTCCATAATCTTGACTGCTTTTTCGTGAACAAGACTGTCTTCAAGAGTTTTGAGAAGATAATCCCTGGCCTGGTCTTTAGTGTAGCCTGAAATTCTTTCAAGCATTTCAATCTGGCTTCTTTTGATTGTCTCGATTTCTTCAGCCTTCTGCTCAGCTTCCTTGATCTTGTTGGCAAGAGTTTCTTCTTTCTTTTCAACATTTTCAAGCTTCTTGTCAAGACTTTCTTCCTTCTGAACGAGTCTGCGTTCCTGTCGCTGAAGTTCACTGCGACGTTCACGGTTTTCTCTTTCAGCTTCGGTACGCTGCTTGTGAATCTCGTCCTTTGCTTCAAGGATTGCTTCCTTTTTCTTGGACTCAGCCTTTGAAACGGCTTCGTTCACGATACGGGTAGCTTCCTGCTCAGCAGAACCGATTGCGGATTCAGCAACCTTTTTACGGTAGATAACACCGACAGCAACACCGATGGCAAGAGCCAGTAAAACACTAGCAATTATGATCACTACGAAGAGTGATGTTTTTAAAGTTACCAAAGTTTAAATGCACCTCCTGTTAAATTTTTAAATTCATATTGATTAAATTGTCATGTACAACAGATTGTGTAGTAGAATTCATCAGGAACAATCTATTGGAGATAGTTATGGTTAGGCATACTAACTATCATCCGTTTTATTCTAATACAAATAATACTCCATGTCAAGCAATATTAACGGCAAAAGCGATATTTTGAATAAAAAAATTGTAGTATTACCACTAAAGTATATTAATTTTTTGCAAAATTAAAACAAGAAATAAAACAGTCGGTTTCCCGACTGTTTTAAAATCATATAATGCTCTTTAAAAACTCGTAGCCCTTCGGTACGCCTGTCATCGGAGACTCCTGTCCCTCATATTCGAGAGTAACCCATCCGTCATAACCGACGCCCTTGATCATATCAAGACATTCTTTAACTGGTACAACACCGTCACCGAGGACTGAGCCGCACAGGTGGTTATCAGCTCTTGTACGGAAATAACCGTCAGGGCGTTCCTCTAACTTATCCTTGTAATAGAAATCCTTGACGTGTGCATAAGCGATGTAATTAACACCTACTTTGACTGCATCAAGCGGATTTTCGTCTGCGCACATAAAGTTGCCGATATCGACAAGCCAACCGAAATTCTCGTGGTCAACGGCTTTCATAAGAGCCTCGACACGGTCACTCTGCTGACAGTAATAGCCGTGATTTTCAACGGATGTCTTAATACCCTTTGTTGCGGCATATTCAGTAACCGCACGGCAACCCTTTGCAAGAGTCGGAAGATGTTTTTCAAAGCCTTCAAGAGAAAATCTTTCTTCCTCAGGACCGCCTGTTGCATCGTGACGCATTACCTTTACACCGAGAATTTCTGCGATGTCAATCTCGCCCTTAAGACGCTCGATTTCACTGTCGCAATCCTTATTGACGAAGTCTGCACCGATTGCGTAATTGGTAATCGGCAGAGAAAGCTCGTCAGAAAGAGCCTTGAGTGCCTTTGCGTGTTCTGCTTTATCGACACCCTCGGGAGGATTTATTTCAGCAAACTCGATTCCGTCAAATCCCATCTCTTTTGCGAGATGCATACGGCTGAAATCGTCCGTACCGAGTGCTGAATAACTGTAACTGCTAACAGAAATTTTCATATTATACACCCATCTTTGCGTTGAGGAATTCTACAGCCTTACGGATATCACGTGCAGGGTCGTCACCAACTTCGCGCTCGATTGTAAGGAAGCCCTTATAGCCGATATCTTCAAGAGCATTGAGATACTCGTCCCAGTTTACGCTGCCCTCACCGAGAGGAACTTCGATGAATGAATCGTGAGTAACGATGTGTGATTCAACCATGCCGTAAACGATTTCGGGGTCAACATAGAAGTTCTGCTTACCGTCCTTAGCATGTGTATGTACGATATAATCCTTGAGGTTGTGAACAGCCTTTGCCGGGTCGTCACCTGTAACCATAACGAGGTTTGCAGGGTCAAGATTAACACCTACACCTGTTGAGCCGAGAGAATCAAGGAAAGTTTTGAGAGTTGCAGATGTTTCGGGACCTGTTTCGATTGCGAAGTGAGCATTGATGCTGTCTGCATAACGGCTGAGCTCGAAGCAAGCCTCCTGAAGCACCTTATATCTGTCGTGATTCGGGTCAGACGGAACAACACCGATGTGAGTTGTAACAACATCTGTCTCGAGTTCCTTTGCAAGGTCAAGGATACGCTTTGATTTTTCAATCTTTGCAGGGTTACGGTCAGCAAAAGCGAATCCGCCGCCACCGAGGTCACCGCAGAGTGCAGAAATTACAAGACCGTTGTCCTTAACGAGGTTAAGGAAGTCCTTTCTCTGCTGTGCAGAAAGATTTTCGGGTGCCATTTCGCCGCTTGTTGAGTAAACCTGGATACCCTGTGCACCGACTGAAGCAGCCTTTACAACTGCCTCTTTGATCGGCAGACGGAAGCTGTCAACAATTACACCGATAGGAAATTTATACATAAATAATCGCTCCTTTGCGTTTTTTATACTATCTTTTATATTATATAGAAAGCAATGGTAAATTTCAATACGATAGAAAAAATAAAAAATATAAAAAAGTTTTAAAAAAGGCTTGATTTTTATTAAATAGGGTGCTATAATGCTCTAGCATTAAGAAATGTGCTGCTAGCTCAGCTGGATAGAGTGTTTGGCTACGAACCAAAAGGTCAGGGGTTCGAATCCCTTGCAGCACGCCAAAAGAACAGGAAACACTTCGTGTGTTGCCTGTTCTTTTATTTTTTATCAGCAAAAGGGATTCGAAGCCCGAGGGGGAGAGCAACGTTAAGAAAACAGTTCAGTGAACTGTTTTTAGTTGCGAAGTCTGAGGCGGGTACTGTTGCGACGCAACGGTTGCCGAGGACGCAACCTGCGACAGCAGGTGTATCCCTTGCAGCACGCCAAAAACAGAGTGGACACAACAGTGTCTGCTCTGTTTTTATTTTTATACGGATGTAAGGGATTCGAAGCCCGAGGGTGTGAGCGACGTTAAGAAAACAGTTCGTGTGTTGCCTGCTCTTTTATTTTTATCAGTAATAAATTAAACCGCAACAGAACTTAGTCCTGCTGCGGTCTTTGTTTTAATCTTCCTTATTCTGTCTCTCTTCGAGCTTTTTCTCGTACATCTTTCTGACTCTTTCGTATGTTGAATCAGGGAAGTCGGGATTGCCCTTTGAATAGCTCGGAATGAGCATATCCCCTGCTACATTCGGGTCTGTACAACGTGTGTCGTTCTTCCACTTTGCACGCTCTTCGGGGTCGCGGAGATTCGGAATATCCATCGGCTTGCCGCCCTCAAGAACTGAGTAATATGCAAACATACCCGGAAGGAACATATCCATTGCTTCATAAACGTCGATAACGTCCATATCGTCTCTGCCGCGGAGCTTTTCAACAAAGTTATACATTGTATAGAAGTCAGAGCCGCCGTGTCCTGCTTCCTCTGCAAGCTTTGAGAGATGGTCTTCAGTGCTTGTTTCAACAGCGTGAGAATCATTGTCACCCTCGTTGACATCGCAGTTGACATAGAGCTTGTTCATACCCTGTCTGTCGTTATCCTCACGGAAGCTTTCCATACGTCCCTTTGAACCGTAGATTGAGTACCAGATTGAATCCTTTGAACAGCCGACACCGTGAATGGATTTAAGCACGGCACCGTTTTCAAGTGTGATTACTTCCATACCTATCGGACCTGCTTTTGCTCCCATACGCTCCATTCGTGCATTGAGTGCAACCTCGAAGCCTGAAACCTTGACAGGTCTCATACCTGTGATGTGGATAAGCGGACCGATTGAATGTGTACAATAGTAGCAAGCGTGCATACAGTTACGCCAATGCTCAGGGAGACCGCGTGTGATATCGTCCCAGATAGACTCGCAGTTATGCATATACTCGCCTTCGCCGTATTCAAACTCACCGAGAACACCGTCACGGTAAAGCTCACGCATCTTTTTGGGTGCGCCCATATAGCAATAGTTTTCAGCGTAAGCGTAAACTCTGCCTGTTCTTTCAACAGTTTCGATAAGTTCAACTGCCTCTTTAAGTGTCTGTACGGGAAGAACCTCGCTGATAACATCAAGACCGCTTTCCATACAACGGATTGCAAGCGGTGCGTGTTCTGTTGCAAAGTTTGCAAGAACAACTGCATCCATATCGTGCTTGAGGAAATCCTCAAGGTCATCGTAAAATACGATTGTATCGTTGCCGTAGCTTTCCTTTGCAAAGTCGAGTGTCGGTTTGTGATTGTCGCAAACAGCAACAAGCTCCGCATTGTTGGAGTTAACGCAGTAATTAATCATTGTCTTACCGCGGCCTGCACCGACAACACCGATTTTAATCTTCGGTGCTTTGTAAATTGTCTTATAGAAAGAGCAGTCTTCATTGACCATATCAACGCTGTCGATATTATATTCAGTAATTACTGCTTCCCAACGCTTCTGCATACCCTCGTCGTATTCAACGGGCTTGAAGCCTGATGAGAGATAGCTCTTTACCGCACCCTTACGCCACTCGTCAGTAGTAAGGTAGATGTAATCAACACCGCGTGCTTCAAGGTCCTTGAGTGCAATGTTATTCAGATGCTTACCAAGTCCCTTGCCTCTGAATTCGGTCTTGAGACCGACCATATGTACCTCACCGCAATTTACATCTGTGTGATGTACCGCTGTGATAGTACCAACGTGTTCGCCCTCATAATCGATAAAGTATGTGTCTGTGTCAGGGTTTGTGAAATCGTGTTCAATAATTCTGTCCTGAAAAATTTCTTCAAACGGCTCGTCACCAACAAGACCGTTCTTGCAACAGTCAACCCAAGCCTTTCTGTCTTCGGCTGTTCCGTTGTAGCGTGAAATCTTATATTCTTCCGGTAAGGCAAGGTCTGCAATAGGTGTACCTGCCAACCAATACATTTTTAACTGTGCCATAAAGCCACCGCCTTTCAATTTAGAATTGTAGCATAACAAAATTTAAAGTGCAAGGAGGAAATAAAAAAATAACCGGCTTTAGCCGATTATTTTTTGTGTTTTACTTTATCCCAATATTCCTTGTAAGCCTGTTCGGTTTTGTTGTCACCCGGTGTATAGTATTTTGCATTTTTCAGCACATCGGGCAGGTACTGTTGCGGTGCCCAATGGTTCTCGTAATCGTGGGGGTAGATATAGAACTGACCTTTGTTCGGTTTGTCCTCACCGTCAAAATGCATATTCTGAAGCTGACGCGGAACAGGTCCGCTTTTACCTCTTCGTATGTCAGCAAGGGCAGCGTCAATTGCAGCTTCACCCGAATTCGACTTCGGCGCATTGCAGACCATTATAACTGCATCTGCAAGAGGTATTCTTGCCTCGGGCAGACCGACCATCATTGCGATATCGACTGCGGATTTGACAATAGGCAATATCATCGGATAAGCAAGTCCTACGTCCTCAGCGGCACAGACCACAAGTCTGCGACAGGCGGACGGCAGGTCACCTGCATCAAGAAGACGTGCAAGATAATGCAACGCCGCATCGGGATCGGAACCACGCATTGACTTCTGATAAGCCGAGACAATGTCGTAATGCTCATCACCGTCACGGTCATATTTCATTGCACTTTTCTGCGTAAGTGATTTTGCAGTTTCAAGTGTGATGTTCAGTGTGCCGTCCGAATCGGGTTTAGTGGAAAGTACGCACAATTCAACGGAGTTCATAGCCTTGCGCACATCACCGCCACAGGCTGTCGAAATGTGCTTTACAACATCATCGTCAAAATTTATCTTTCTGCCCTCTTGTTCAAGAAAACCGAATGCTCGTCTGACGGCAGGTTCAATCTCCTCGGGAGTTACGGGCTTGAATTCAAATACCGTTGAACGGCTGAGAATTGCGTTATATACATAAAAATACGGATTTTCCGTGGTCGAGGCGATAAGAGTAATCGAACCGACTTCGATGTATTCAAGTAGTACCTGCTGTTGCTTTTTGTTGAAATACTGAATCTCGTCAAGGTAAAGCAGAATTCCGTTCTGTGCCTCAAAGGTATCAAGCTGGGCTACGATTGCTTTGATATCTGCCGTACCTGCAGTTGTGCCGTTGAGTTTGCAGAGTTTACGGTTAGTCGCCTTTGCAATGATTGATGCAACCGTAGTCTTGCCGATACCTGACGGACCGTAGAAAATCATATTAGGCAGATTGCCCGATTCAATTATATTACGAAGCGGCATATTTTCGCCGATCAAATGCTTCTGACCCACAACATCATCAAGTGTCTGCGGTCTGATAAGCTGTGCAAGTGGTGTTGACAAAATTTCCGCCACCTTTTCTGTGTATTAGCAGTAAAATTATATAATATCGCAGTGTGTTTTTCAAGGAGTTTTAAAAATAAAAACACGGCAGAGAAAACTCTGCCGTGCGTGAATCAGCAACTTATGAAATGCCGAAAATTGAACCGATGAAACGGACAAATGTCATAAGAAGTGTCTTGAGAAATTCGAGTATCTGATTGAAGTCGAATCCTCCGCCGATGTCATCACCGCCACCGTTATCTGCACCGTCATCACAATCAAAGATGCAAGTGAAAGAAAGCTCTGTACCGTCTTCGCTGATGTCAGCAAATACTGCTTCATAACCGTTGATTGAAATTACGAGATTTTCTGCTGAATCGAAAACATAGCCTTCTGCAGCATTTACTGTAATGCAGACAACATAAGCCTTGCCTGCTTCGAAGTTGCCCTCAGCCTCAACAGTCTCGTCTGATGAGTAAAGAATTTTGTCAGAAGAATACTCGTTCCACTGGATAAATGTGAGGTCGTACTCACTACCATCAATCGCGTATGTACCTGTTGCAGCGTCTCCGTCTACGGGAGCGGGAACAACAACGTCAACTACAGAAATAATCTCAGCTGCTTCAACATCACCTGTTGCGCCGTCTGCAGCATCTTCAGCAAAAACTGAAACAGACATAACGCCGAGTGCAAGAATCACAGAAAGTGCGATTGCAAGAATCTTTTTGATTGATTTCATTTTTGTGTCCTCCGTTATAATTTGATGTATAAATTATAACCTTACAAGCCCTAAAAGTCAAGTGATACACTTGCCTTTGTTGATTTAATATGCTAAAATCAAACTAATCTGAAACAGAGGTGTTAAAATGAAATACATTCCTTTAGTCAACATAAAGCAGGGCACCAAGTCTGTTCACCGTTACTCCAACGGTAACACTCTGCCCCTTGTTCAGCTTCCGTTTGCAATGTGCGGTTTTTCTGCACAGACCAAATACGAGGGCGGCTGGTACTATTATCCCGATCACAGATTTTTAGAGGGTATCCGCCTTACACATCAGCCCAGTCCGTGGATTAACGATTACGGCACATTCCTTTTCACACCGCAGACTGACAGAATTTACGACAAATTCAATGACGCGTGGTCAGGCTACAGACCTGAAGAAGCTGTTATGCGCCCCGATTATATGAAGGTGCGTTTCCTTCGTTCACAGGCTGATTTTGAGCTTACACCTTCAACAAGAGGCTGTAAAATCCGTCTGACTTATCCCGAATCAAGAGTCCCCTACCTTACAATCTTCCCGATCAAGGGTGATTACGGGTATGAAATCGACTTTGATAACAACTGCGTCAAGGCTTGGACAAACGGCAAAAGTGGTGGCACTGCAGTAGATTTCAAAACATACCTCATTATGAAATTCGACAGCAAAATTGACAAGAAAAACTCACGCTACGGTGAAAACTCCTGTGTTCATATTGCTTTCTGCGACAAGACTGTTACGGCTGATGTTTCAAGCTCTTATGTAAGCTACGAGCAGGCTTATGAGAATATGAAGCAGGATACACTCGGTAAGAGCTTTGAAGAAGTTCAGGCAAACGCAGAAAGCCTTTGGGAAGAATACCTTTCACGAATTGAAATTGAGTCTGATGACGAAAATCAGATGAAGACATTCTACTCCTGTATGTACAGAACAGGACTTTTCCCGCACAAGGCTTACGAAATCGATAAAGACGGTAACAAGATTCACTACTCCCCGTGCGACGGCAAAATCCGTAACGGTGTCCGTTACACAGACAACGGCTTCTGGGACACCTATCGTTCGGAGTTCCCGCTTCTCGCCCTCATCGGCAGAGAGGAATATTCAGAAATGCTTGAAGGCTTCATCGTTGACTATACTGAGGGTGGTTGGCTTCCCCGTTGGCCGTCAATCGGTGAACGCGGATGTATGCCCAGCACTTTGCTTGACGCGATCATTGCCGATGCTGCAGTCAAAGGAATCATCGGCGGTGAGTTGCTCGAAGAGGCACTCCGCGGTATGATTCACCACGCTAACAACGATTCCGACGACGAGGATTACGGCAGAGAGGGCGCAAGCTATTACTGCAAACTCGGTTATGTACCTAAGGATCTTTTCGGCAACAATGTCAACCTTACACTTGACTCTGCTTACGGTGATTTCTGTATTGCTCAGGTTGCAAAAGTGCTCGGTCACGACGAGCTCATCGGCGAATATATGGCACGCTCGAAGAATTATCAGAAACTCTTCGATAAAGAATCAGGATTTATGCGAGGAAGAAAGCTTGACGGCTCGTTTGAAGACGGCTTTGACCCGTATGACTGGGGCGGAGATTACACCGAGGGCAGTGCCTGGCAGAATTCATTTGCAGTACCTCACGATTTTGAAGGACTTGCAGAGCTTTACGGCGGTAAGGACAAGCTGATTGCAAAGCTTGATGAACTCTTCAGCGCAGAGCCTAAGTACAATATCGGTGCATATAATGTTGAAATTCACGAGATGACCGAGATGGCAGCAGTTGACTTCGGTCAGTGTGCAATTTCAAACCAGCCGAGTTTCCACTTGCCGTATATTTATGCAGTACTCGGTGAAAAAGAAAAGACCGAATATTGGGTAGAAAAGCTCTGCCGTGAAGCATTCAGCTTTGAGGACGACGGATTCCCGGGTGACGAAGATAACGGTGCAACTGCTTCGTGGTACATCCTCGGCACACTCGGTATTTACGACATCTGTCCCGGTAAGAACGAATACATAAAAATAAAGAAGCTTGTCAAGAGTGCGAAAATTCTTGGTAAAGAGATATAAGAATAAAGACAAGACGAGAAATCGTCTTGTCTTTCTGTTTATTCCGTTACTTCTTCGGTTGCCTCACCGAGCAGATTGAGTGCTTTTACGGGGTCGGCAGTTTTGCCGTTGACCTCAGTCTCAAGATGCACGTGTGCTCCGTCTTTTTCTTCAATAGGAATTGCAACAAGTGTACCGATAACCTGACCCTGCTCAATATCAGCATCCTTTTTGACCGTTGCCTTCACACCGCGGTATATAGCCTTAAGCCCGTTACCGTGCTGAATTGTGACGGTATCTCCCCACATCTCGTCAACACTGACTTCAAGCACCTTACCGTCCTGTACGGCAATTACGTTGTCACCGATATTTCCGCCGACATCAATTCCGTCGTGCGTACGCCAGTCATCCATTGTTTTGGAATAAACCATATCGCCGTCGCTGTAATTTTTGATAACCTTATTATTCAGCGGCAGAAGATAGTAACCCGAAAACGGACGGTTCAGATCGTTTAAAGTTGTTTTTGTCTCGTCCCTTTCATCGGGAATATTTGTCACGTTGGCATTCGCCTGCGGAGACGTTGTTTTCTGAGTTATTTCGGGCACACTGAATATGGTTGCCGGCTCATCACTGTTCGGCAGAATGTTTTTGACCTTTGAAACATTATAAATCGCAACCGAAACACCCACAATCGCAAGAACAAGTGAAAACACCACACCGTAAAAAGCTTTTGTCTGTATCCATTTGAGTTTATCTTTACCTGATGAATTCTTCATAATAATACTCCTCATTTTTTCGTCAGGTATAGTTTTGTCACCGTATATAAAATTATTCATAAAATAAAAGGAAAAAGAAGCCGATTGCTCGACTTCTTTCTCCAATAATTGAGGGGTTTATTGAGGAGGGGTATGTACTAACGGGAGTTGCGGCTCTCTCGTTGAGTACAATCAGATAATAATCCATAAATATTAAGCCGATATGAACTTTCTGTTATGGTTTGGTATATTATTTGTGAATTCAGTAATTGAAATATATGATTTTTTTGTACTTTTTTGCATTAAAGTGTTGAAATGTTTTTTGCTTTGTTGTAAAATCGGATTAAATAAAAAACTCTCAGGAGGTTATTGATATGAAACTTGCAGTTCAGCTTTATTCTGTCAGAGATGACTACAAAAACGGTGAGGAATTTTTGAAAATCCTCGAAAAAATCAAGGAAATCGGTTTTGAAGGCGTTGAGTTTGCAGGCTTTGGCGGTTGTGAACCCGAAGCTATCAAGGCAAAGCTTGACGAACTCGGACTTACAGCAGTCGGTTGCCATATGGGCGTTGAAAATTTCAAGCCCGAAAACATTGAAGAGACAATCCGTATCGCAAAGGTGCTCGGTATGAAGTACGTCGGCACAGGCGGAGCTCCTCACGAAACAGAAGAAGAGGTTGCAGAGCTTGTAAAAATCTACTCTTACGCAAACGAAGCAGGTGCAAAAGAGGGTATCAAGTTCTACTATCACAACCACACAGAAGAGTTTGAAATCAAGTTTGGCGACAGACTTTGCATGGACTGTATCGCTGACGGTGCTTACCTTGAGCTCGATACATACTGGAGCTACTGCGGCGGTGCTGACAATTATACGTACATCAAGGATAACGCAGATAAAATTGTCCTTCTTCACATCAAGGACGGTATTAACCGCAAGCCCACTGCTCTCGGTGAGGGTGACAACGACCTGCTTTCAGTTTTCAAGGCTGCTAAAGAGATTGACGCAGAATGGCTTGTTCTTGAAAACGACGATCCC
Organism: Acutalibacteraceae bacterium; assembly: GCA_045648745.1. Lineage (GTDB taxonomy): Bacteria > Bacillota > Clostridia > Oscillospirales > Acutalibacteraceae > CAG-488. Next base: position 35,039 of record JAZROM010000083.1, read on the forward strand.
GTACCGACAGGTATCGAGGACATCACACGCAGCATGAAGTATTTTAAAGAGAATTTATAAGGAGAACCTGTTATGAAACTTGGCGTTTTTACCTGCCTTCTTCAAAATTTACCTCTTGAAGAGGCACTTAAGTATTTTAAATCACTCGGCATTGAAATGGTTGAAATCGGTTGCGGCGGTTACCCCGGTAACGCTCACGCTGACCCCGAAACCCTCCTTAATGACGAGGCAAAGTTTGAGGAATTCAAGGCTACACTTGCAAAGTATGATATGCAGATAAGTGCTCTGAGCTGTCATGGCAACCCTGTTCATCCCAACAAGGAAATTGCTGCTGAATTTGACAAGACTATCCGCAACACAATTCTTCTTGCAGAAAAACTCGGTCTCCGTCAGATCAACACATTCTCAGGTTGCCCCGGTGACTGGGAGGGTGCAAAATACCCCAACTGGGTTACTTGCCCGTGGCCTGATGATTTCAGTGAAATTCTTGAATGGCAGTGGAACGAGGTTCTTATCCCCTACTGGAAAAACCTTGTAGAGTTTGCAAAAGCTCATGGTGTTAACAAGATTGCGCTCGAGCTTCATCCCGGATTCTGCGTTTACAACACAGACAGCCTTCTTCGTCTTCGTGAGGCAGTCGGTCCTGAAATCGGTGCAAACTTTGACCCGAGCCATCTTATCTGGCAGGGAATGGATCCCGTTGCTTGTATCCGCAAGCTCGGCGACGCTATCTTCCACTTCCACGCTAAAGATACAAAAATCGACAAGTATAACACTGCTGTCAACGGTGTGCTTGATACAAAGCCCTACGGTGATGAAATCAACCGTTCATGGATTTTCAGAAGTGTCGGTTACGGTAACGACGAGGTTTACTGGAAGGATATCATCAGTAATCTCCGTCTTGTCGGCTATGATTATGCAATCAGCATTGAGCACGAAGATAGCCTTATGAGTCAGAATGAAGGTCTTACAAAGGCAGTTAATACACTTAAAAATGTTCTTATTACAGAAGGCACTGCAGAAATGTGGTGGGCATAAGACAAAGCGAGGCATCTGACAATGATTAACGGAAAAATCGGTACTGCCGTCATTGGTTACGGCGGTATGGGTAAATGGCATACAGAAAAAATGATGCGTGATATGGGCGACCGTATGGAACTTGTCGGCATTTACGACATAAAGCCTGAGCGTTGTGAACTTGCAGAAAAAAACGGTGTTCACGCTTTCTCTTCACGCGAGGAGTTACTTGCTGATGAGCGTATCGACCTTGTTGTGGTTGCAACTCCGAACGATATGCATCGTGAAATTGCAATTGAAGCAATGGAAAAAGGCAAGTGCGTAATGAGTGAAAAGCCCGTTACGATGTCAAGCGAAATGCTTGAAGAAATGATTGCCGCAAGTGAACGCACGGGTAAGCTTTTCACCGTGCATCAGAACAGACGATTTGATCCCGACTATCTTATTATCAAAAAGATTTACGAGGATAACACGCTCGGTAAACTTTTCAATATTGAATCGCGTGTCTGCGGTTCAAGAGGCATTCCCGGTGACTGGAGACAGAAAAAGGCTCAGGGCGGCGGAATGATCCTCGACTGGGGTATACATACTCTCGATCAGATTCTTATGCTGTTTGATGACAAGAAGCTCCTTTCGGTTTACAACCAGATTACTAACATCACAAACGACGAGGTTGATGACGGATTCAGTTGTGAATTACGTTATGAGGATAACCTTACCGTTCACCTTTACGTCGGTACGAGTAACTTTATCGACCTGCCCCGCTGGTATATGCAGGGAGAAAACGGCACTGCAGTTATCACAGACTGGGACTGCAACGGTGAAATTGTTATGGTCGAGGATTGGGAGAACAAGGACGCTGTGCCGATTCAGGCAGGTGTCGGTCTGACAAAAACAATGGCACCCAGAACGGATGCCACAATCAAGAAATATCCTCTCCCCCATATCGAAAAAGTCTCCTTCAGTGACGAGAGCAGACTTTACAACAACCTCTGCGACGCTACCGAAGGCAAGGCAGAACAGTGGGTTACACATAACCAGCAGAGACGACTGATAAAGGTTGTTGAAGCTATGTTTGAATCTGCCGAGAAAAATGAAGTTATAAAATTTTAAAGTAAAAAAATCTGCTTTACCCGATTGAGTAAAGCAGATTTTTATTTATTAAAGAATAGCTGATGTAAGAAGAATAAGCACCGCGTAAGCACCGACAAACGGAAGGATAAACGGAGCAACAGGCACCAGGAGAAGTGAGCCGAGCACACCTGTACTTACCTTCACCCACATTGTGCTTTCTGCTTCGGAAATATTCTGCCAGCTGAAGTGAATATCGTTGCCGTCTACAAAGAAGCCGTCAACTGTCATACCATCCTTGGTAGCACTCTGAACGAAACCGCACTCTCTGAGACCGTCAGCAACAAGCGCTGTCATTTCCTCACTCTTGAATGTGATGCGGCCTGTGAGACGAAGCTCGTCAGCAGGTTCTTCCTGACGGAGGTGTCCGTTTTTGAAGCCTGTACACCACCAATACTTGTCATACTCTCTTGTGAACTCACGGTTCCAGTTACCATTGATGTCCTCATGCCAGAGAGTCATTTCCATATTGAGCCAATCTTCCTCTGCAGGGCAATTGAAGAATGTCCATGCATCGATACCCTTATCGTCGTGAGGACGGTTGTAAATACCGATTTCACCGCCGTAGAAAACAAGTCCGTACTGACCTTTCCACATCTGGAGCATCCAGTCCTTACCCTCGTAAGTAAAGAATATACGGATGTAGTCATACTCAAGAAGGATGTAAGGTGAAACAAAATCGTAAATCTTGCCGAATCCGAAATTGTACTGCCATGCATCCTTATCGTTTGTGTAGTAATAGTCATCCACATAGCTGTACTGATAGCTGAGAATCTGCTTGTCTTCGAGCATATTACGAAGGAAGTTGTTACGCTTTGTAACATTGATTGTAAACTGGCCTGTGAGCACTTCACCGTCAACAACAGTTGCAGCTGCAATTGTGACAACACCAATTGAAACACCTGTTACAACACCGTTGTGGTCAACTGTTGCGATGCTTTCATCCGAAGATGCCCAGTAAATAACCGGCTGCTCTTCAACATTTGTTACGCTTGCTGTCATCTGAATTGTCTTTCTTTTAGCTACAGTGAGGCTTTCACTCTTCATAACAAGAGCATGACCCTCTGATGCTGACTTCACACCGCCCTCAAGAGCGAATGCATTCAGCGGAGAAAAAGAAACAACTGTAAGAACAATAAGAACTACTGCGATGAGTTTTGCCATAATGCGTGTGGTTTTCATAAATTTTCCTCCTGTTTGTTTATTGTTTTAACTATATGCGGGAATTTTTAACATTATAAAATAACATTAAAGCCGGGATATTTTAACACAACAGGTGTTTTTTGTCAAACAAAATTCAATCTAAATCTTGCCATATTACTTTTAATATGGTATACTATGTTGGTTTTTATTCTGACAGAGTGTCAGATTTTCTCTTTCAGCATATTTTATTAAGTGAAAAGATAAAACAGGAGTAGTTCAAATGATTTATAACAATGTTCTGGAGGCTATGGGTAACACGCCTCTTATCCGACTGACCAATATAGTTGACCCCGACAGCGCTGAAATCCTCGTTAAATATGAGGGTCTCAATGTCGGCGGCTCTATCAAAACAAGAACTGCATACAATATGATTGTTGATGCGGAAAAGCGCGGTGTCATCAACAAAGATACAATCATCGTTGAGCCTACAAGCGGTAATCAGGGCATCGGTCTTGCACTTGTAAGTGCAGTACGCGGTTACAAAGCGATTATCATTATGCCCGACTCTGTCAGCGAGGAAAGACGCAAGATTGTTGAGCATTACGGTGCAGAGGTTATTTATGTACACGATGCAGGTAACATCGGTGATTGCATTGATGAGTGCCTCAAGCTTGCACTCAAGATGCGTGATGAAAATCCGAACGTTTTTGTTCCGCAGCAGTTTGAAAACCCTGCAAATGTTCAGATTCAGCGTGAACAGACAGGTGTTGAAATCCTTGAACAGGTAGGTGGTCCGATTCACGGCTTCTGTTCAGGTATCGGCACAGGCGGTACAATCACAGGTATCGGCGAAACACTTAAAGATAAAAATCCCGACATTGAAATCTGGGCAGTTGAGCCTGAACACGCTGCAATTCTTTCGGGCGGTTCAATCGGCACACATGTTCAGATGGGTATCGGTGACGGACTTATCCCTGATATTCTGAACACTTCCATATACAATGATGTATGCATCATAAAGGACGAGGAAGCTTTACAGACTGCACGCGAGCTTGCATCTAAAGAAGGTAT
>JAZROM010000084.1:0-5235 GCA_045648745.1 Acutalibacteraceae bacterium
ATTATGGCAGGGCAGGTATATGTTAACGGTCAGAAAGAATTAAAAGCAGGTGCCAATGTTAAACCTGATGATGAAATTGAAGTCAGAGGCAGTCAGAATCCGTTTGTAAGCCGTGGCGGACTTAAACTGGAAAAGGCCGCAAAAAACTTCGGCATCGATTTATCGGGGTGTATTTGTATAGACATCGGTGCATCGACAGGTGGTTTTACTGACTGTATGCTGGCATATGGTGCAACAAAAGTATATGCAATTGATGTCGGTTACGGTCAGCTTGCGTGGAAGCTTCGTACTGACGAGCGTGTTGTAAATATGGAGAGGACTAACTTCCGTTATGTTACACATGAACAGATTCCCGAAGAAATCGATTTTGCAAGTGTGGACGTCTCCTTTATTTCGTTGAAAATTATTCTTCCAGTACTTCGTGAATTGCTTAAAACTGACGGTGAGGCCGTGTGCCTTATTAAACCACAGTTTGAAGCAGGCAAAGATAAAATCGGAAAAAAAGGTGTTGTTCGCGATCCTGCTGTACACACTGAAGTCGTTGATAGCATTACTTCTTTTGCGATTGAGTGTGGATTTACAATCAAGAATCTTGACTTTTCTCCTATAAAAGGGCCTGAGGGGAATATTGAGTATCTTATGCATATCGTTAAGACGGATGATGCACAGATTTTGTGTGAAATCAAGGCTGATGAACTTGTCAGAAATTCACACAGTACATTAGACAAATAAACGGAGTGATGGAAATGAAAATTGCATTACTGCCAAATCTTACGAGAAAAAACGCTTTGAGTGTATCCTTAGAAGTTTGTAAGGAACTGGATAAACTGAACGCAGATTACATAGTCAAGTCTGAACACAAGGATTTTTTTGAGCATACCAATGCGTCCTTTTTTACGGAAGATGAAATGATCAATGTTTGTGATGTTATAGTTTCGGTCGGAGGAGACGGTACTTTTATCCGTGCCGCTAAAGCAGGTAAGCCTATTCTTGGCATAAATGCCGGCAGAATAGCTTTTATGGCAGGTCTTGAACCGGGAGAACTTGATATGCTCAACCAGCTTATTGACGGAGATTATGAGCTTGACAGACGTATGATGCTCAAAGCTGAAATTTACAATGAAGCAAATGACTGTATTTGCACAAATTACTGCGTCAATGATGTTGTTGTAGCTCGGGGACATCAGATAAAAATGGAAGATATTTCTGTTGAGCATAACGGACGACTTATTAATAACTATACTGCAGACGGGGTTATAATCTCAACACCTACCGGTTCAACTGCATACAGCTTATCTGCGGGCGGTCCTGTTGTTGATCCTCAGATTGAAAGTATATTGCTTACTCCAATATGTACACATTCGCTTTTTTCAAGAGCGTTGATATTCAAACCTGACTCGATTTTCAAATTGTACAGTCCTCATAACGCCGAATTAGGCCTGTCTTGTGACGGTGAGGATACTATAGCTGTCCCGTCAGGTCATTATGTTTTAGTCAGCAAAGCTGAAATGTTTGGAGAGTTTATAAGAATTAAAAATGAAACCTTTCTTGAAATATTAAACAGCAAGCTTGCACAACGCAGACTTTAAGGAGATGAAAATCAATGAAAAAGAAAAGACACAGTATGATTTTGAAACTGATCAGTAAGTATGAAATCGGAACGCAGGAAGAGCTGATGGAAAAACTGCGTGAAAACGGTTTTGATGCTACACAGGCTACAGTTTCAAGAGATATTAAGGAACTTCGCTTAATCAAACAGATGGGCAAAAAAGGATCTTACAGATATGTTGAGGGTAAGAGCGAAACTGAAGAGTATCTTTCTAAATTCAATGCAATTTTTTCTCATTCGGTTATTTCCTGCGATTATGCGTTGAATACTGTTGTTATCAAGTGTTATACAGGTATGGCTCAGGCAGCTTGTGCAACATTTGACAATATGCAATGGGAAGGTCTTGTCGGTACAATTGCAGGTGATGATACTATTTTTGCTCTGTGCCGTACTGAGGTTCTTGCAAAAGAACTTAAAAATTCAATTGATAAATTAGTTAAATAATTCACGGATGTGGTATTGTGCTTACAAGTTTAAAAATTGAAAATGTTGCGATAATTGAAAGTGCTGCTATTGAATTCGGTTGCGGTCTTAATGTTCTTACAGGTGAGACAGGTGCAGGTAAATCCATTGTTATCGATTCAATAAACGCAGTTTTGGGTGAACGCACGTCAAAAGAATTGATAAGAACCGGTGCTGATTCAGCAAAGGTTTATGCGGTTTTTGAGGAAATTAACGATTCTGTTAAAACGCTTCTTGCTGATTGTGGGATTGATTGTGAGGATGTTCTGATAGTAAATCGTGTAATTAACCGTGACGGCAAGAATGTTTGCAGAATCAACGGTTGTCCTGTAACTGTCGGTATGCTTAAAAACGTCGCTAAGGAACTCATTGATATTCACGGTCAGCATGATAATCAGGCTTTATTAACTCCTGAAAGACACTGTGTTTTCATCGATAACTATGCTGGCTGTTTTGATTTACTTAAAAGATATAAAGCTTCTTATGATTCACTTCTTTTGATAAGATCTCAGTTGCGCTCTTTCAGAATGGATGAAAGCACTAAAGCGCAGAAAATAGATTTACTTACATATCAGATTGATGAACTTGAAAAAGCTGATATAATTGTCGGAGAGAGAGAGGAACTCAACGAGAGAAAAAGACTCATCAATAATTCACAGCAGGTGATTGAAAGTCTGAACTTCGCTTATGATGCTCTTAAAGGTGATGGTTGCGCAATTGATTGTATTTCTGGTGCATCAGTAAGAACCGAAAAAGCATCCGATTATTACTCGGTTCTTAACGAAACGGCAGAAAGTATCAATAACATCCGTTATGAACTTGAAGATATAGCTGAAGTTATCAGAGATCGGCTGAGTGAGCTTGACTATGATGACTCTGAATTGAACGATATCGAAGAAAGGCTCGATCTTTTATACAGACTCTCCAGAAAATACGGAGAAACTGAGGAAGAAATGCTCGCGTTTCTTGATAATGCAAGAGATGAGCTTGATAAAATTACTTTGTCTGATGAACACATTAAAAAATTACAGGCAGAAGAGCAGAGTGCTTATAACGCAACGGTATTGCTAGCAGAAGAGTTGACTCAAGTCAGACTCACTGCCGGTAACGAATTAAGCAGATTAATAACTGATGAACTCGAATTCCTGGATATGCCCAATGTTACTTTTGCCGTAAGTCGAGAAGAAACTGAGTTGACGGAAAACGGCGCGGACAATATTGAGTTTTTGATTTCCGCCAACGCGGGCGAAGAACCGAAACCACTTGCGAAGATTGCGTCAGGCGGTGAGCTTTCAAGAATTATGTTGGCAATTAAGAATGTGTTAGCTGATGCTGATAATATCGGAACTATGATTTTTGACGAAATCGATACCGGTGTCAGTGGACGCGCGGCTCATAAAATTGCATTGAAACTCCATGAGGCTGCAAAGGGGAGACAGGTTATCTGTGTAACGCATCTTGCTCAGATTGCCGCACAGGGCGATGTGCATCTCTACATCAGCAAGTCTGTGAGAGATGGCAAAACGTATACGGAAATTAAGCCGCTTCTGTCTGATGACAGGATGTATGAGGTTGCAAGAATTATGGGTGGTATAGAAATTACCGACCTTCAGCTGCAGAGTGCACGTGAAATGCTGCAGAATGCTGGAAATATATAGAAGAAATTTATTGTTGTAAAATTAACAATAATATGATATAATTAAATAAAGTTTAATGGACGGAGAATTTTCAAAATGGAAAATAAGTATACCAGATTGAGATTGCTAGCGCTGCTTTGCGCATTTATTTTTGTTTTTTCACTTGTGTTATCCGGTTGTTCTTCAGTTAAGAAGATCACTAAGCCTGACGGTAACACAAATAAAAATGATATTATCAATATAGGTGACGGATACGGCGATATTCCTGATGACTGGCAGATTGTTGTCGGTTCGGACGGACAGTCTTATCTTGTAGACGGTGAAGGTAACTCTGTTGTTTATAACCCCACATCAGCATATTTCACAACAACCACACCTATAAAGGCTCCAATTAATAATCCCGACACACCTACTCCTGATGTTACACCTGATTTACCGATAAAACCCGAACCTACACCTGAACCTACACCTGAACCTGAATCTGAGCCATCTTCTACGACAACTAAGCTTAATGTTTATAATGCTCTTGCTATTCAGAGAAGATTCGGATTCAATAAGGCTTATGATAATTTAGCAGGACTCGCTAACTTCTATCTTGATACAATCAGAGTTTACTTTACATATAACGGACGCGATTGGCTCATCGAACTTTGGAAAGGTGAGTACGCTATGGCGTCTGTCGGTTGCGAAATTGGTTATTATTACAATGACAGACCATCCTCAGATGAAAACGGCAGACTTGATTGGAGTGTAGCCGAAAAGAAGCACTTCAAGGCAGTTGGCGATGAAGATGCGATGTATACTTCAATGGAACTTTGGCAGTATGTTAAATCAACAGATGCAGAACCGGTTAAGCGTATTAACTTCGGACGCAGACTTTGTTGGTGGGCTGCAGACTTTGAAAATGCCGTGCTTGAAAATCACAGAGACAGGACTGCTCTTGTTATGAGAGGTTCAATTGAATTCCCGACCAATGAGATGCGAGATCTGTTTATTGAAGGTCTTGAGGAGAGAGGCTTTAAGGAAGGAAGTACATCTTCTTACAATACAACAGAACGTTACGAAGTGGATGGCAAGAAAGTTATTGTTATGTGGCGCTACTTTGATGAAGATAAATTCCAGGAAGCTCAGGAAGTGCAGGCAAATTAAGGTTTTTGACCAAAAAACGGATATATTTTTTGTAAATGCTTGACAATTGAATTTATATAAGATATAATCACATTGCTAGGTATTGAATTTTTTAGAAAGGAAGATAATCGAAATGAAAAAGTTTTTAGCAATTCTTCTTTCTGCAGTTCTTTGTGCAACTGTAGCATATTCAGTTTGCGCTGAAGAAGTAGCTCCCGAAGATGCAGCTGTTGTTACAACAGAAGAATCAAACCCGGTAGCAGACTTTGCTGATCAGCTTGCAAATGACGCAGAAGCTCAGGAAAAGGCTGAAGAAATCGTTGAAGCTATCAAGACAGGTTCATCAAGCGACGATATCGTTTCATTGCTTGGCGCTCTTGAGAAGTACATTAATGGTGC